>JAPVWS010000167.1 GCA_027493295.1 Candidatus Versatilivorator vitaminiformans
TTGTCCGCAATCGGATCCAGGAGCATGCCGAGCGTGGTCACCTGCCGGCGCCGTCGGGCCAGGTAGCCGTCGAAGTAGTCGGTGATGGAGGCGCCGAGAAAGATTACGGTGGCCAGGATGACGGAGAGGCTCTCGACCTGCCGTTCCGGATTGTAAACGCGGGTGAGAAGGACGACGACCAGAAGAGGGACCGCGAAGATGCGGGACAGGGTCAGCAAATTCGGAAGGTTCATGCAGAAAGTCTGATTTCTTTTGGGGCAGAATTCAACAGGAAATGTCGGGGTCAGAGCATCCCCAGTTGCAGCTTGGCGGCTTCCGACATCTTGGCCGGACTCCAGGGAGGATCCCAAACCAATTCGACTTGTGCAGAGGACACCCCTTCCGCCCCCGCAACCCTCGATTCGACCTCGCCCGGCAGTGTCCCGGCAACCGGACAGGCCGGCGAGGTGAGGGTCATTTGAATCTTGACGGCATTGGAGGGGTCGATATCGATCTCGTAGATGAGCCCGATCTCGTAGATGTTGACGGGAATTTCAGGGTCGTAAACCGTTTGCAGCACCTCGACGACCCGCTGCTTCAATTCTTCCGAGGGAGAGCACTCGCTGGGGGTGGTGTCGGTGGTCATGGTTGCATCCTCAAATTTTGGATTTTCGATTGCAGATTATTTGAAACGAACCCCTTGCGCCTGGTGGCTGGAAACTGGTTCATAGTCAAGCATGAGAAGATTTTTGAATTACATGGATGCACAGGATTTTTTGGCGAGAGTATCCACCGTCTTGCGCTCAACGATCTCCCAGGTTTCACCAAGGTTTCCAAAACACCCTTCCAAGCTCACGGAACACCTCGAGCACGATCCCGATCCTTGAGCGAGCCCGCTTCCTGTACCGCAGCGTCTGGTCCTGATTATCCTGTGCATCCTGTGTATCCATGTTCAATAAATATGGAAAACCGGAAGTCGCACCCGGTATTGAAAAATGCACAACCTGACGTTCAGCGGCAAAATGACCTGCCTCGCTACGAATTTTGCAAAAAACTCAACAATTCAATGCTTTTCCGTCTCAGGTACAGGCTCGCCAAGGCTTCGGAAACTTGACTTCCGCCTACTCGGTAGTGACGGATTGCTGCCGGTTCTCCAGGGCGGCCTTGACCGTGTGCCAGGCCAGGGTGGCGCACTTGACCCGAACCGGAAAGGCGGCCACGCCGGCAAAAGCCATCAGCTTCCCCAGATCTTCCGGCAGCTCGATCGTCTTTCCGGTCACCAGGTCCTGGAACTGCCGAACGGCCGTGGTGAGAAGAGCGGTTTTTCGGCCCTTCAGCAACTCGGTCATCATGGAGGCGGAAGCGGTGGAGATGGCGCAACCCTTGCCCTGGAAGCGAATGTCCCGGACGACGTCCCCGTCGAGCTCCAGGGCAACCGACACCTGATCCCCGCAGAGCGGATTGTGGCCCTCGGCCCGGTGGGTGGCACTATCCAGGCTGCCGAAATTGCGCGGCTTCCGGGTGTGGTCCAGGATAACCTCCTGGTAGAGGTCCATCAACTCGGACATGAACCAAAAATCTCCCTGACCTTGCGAACCCCGTCCAGCAGTCGGTCCACCTCCGCCTGCGTGTTGTAGAGACCGAAGGAGGCACGGGCCGTGGCCGGCAGTCCCAGGCGCTCCATCAGCGGCTGGGCGCAGTGGTGGCCGCCGCGAATGGCGATTCCCTCCCGGTCCAGAATAGTCCCGATATCGTGGGGGTGGGCACCCTCGACCACAAAGGAGAGCACGCCTGCCTTGCGTCCGGCTCGGCCGACGATTCGTACTCCCGGGACCGAGGCGAGCGCCTCGGTCGCGTAGGACAAGAGCTCACCTTCGTGAGCGGCAATGTCTTCCAGGTCGATGGCGTCCAAGTAGTCCAGGGCGGCTCCTAGTCCGATGACCCCGACGATATCGGGCGTCCCCGCCTCGAACCGGTAGGGGATCTCCCTGTAGCTGGTGCGCTCGAAGGAGACCGAACGGATCATCTCGCCTCCACACTGGTAGGGCGGCATGGCCTCCAGCAGGGACGCTTTTCCGTAGAGAACGCCCACTCCGGTGGGACCGTAGACCTTGTGTCCCGAAAAGGCATAGAAGTCGCAGTCCAGGGCTTGAACGTCCACTTGGAGGTGGGGAGCGGCCTGGGCTCCGTCCAC
The DNA here is from genome assembly GCA_027493295.1 of Candidatus Versatilivorator vitaminiformans. GTDB lineage: Bacteria > Acidobacteriota > Terriglobia > Versatilivoradales > Versatilivoraceae > Versatilivorator > Versatilivorator vitaminiformans. Next base: position 2,174 of record JAPVWS010000167.1, read on the forward strand.
CAGCACCGGGATCTCCAGGCGACGGGCCATCCGAACCATTTCGGCGACGGGATTGACGGTTCCCAGGGCGTTGGAGACGTGGGCGATGGCCACCAGCCGGGTTCGGGAGCCGAGAGCCTTTTCAAAGGCCTCCAGGCGGACTTCCCCGTTGTCATCGATGGGGGCTACTCGCAGCGTCCCGCCCTTTTCCTCGCAGATCCTCTGCCAGGGCACGATGTTGGAGTGGTGCTCCAGGGTCGAGATCAGGATCTCGTCGCCGGCCTCGAGCCGCTGGCGGCCCAGTGTGCCGGCCACCAGGTTGATGGCCTCGGTGGTTCCCCTGACGAACACGACCTCGCGGGACTCCCGGGCATTGATGAACCGCTGCACTTTGCAGCGAACTTCCTCGTAGGCCTCGGTGGCTTCCATGCTGAGCGCGTAGAGGCCCCGGTGAATGTTGGAATAGCCCTCGCGATAGAAGGCGTTCATGGCTTCGATTACCGGAGTCGGTTTCTGTGTGGAGGCGGCGCTGTCGAGATAGACCAGCGGTTTGCCGGCGGCGCGGTTGGAAAGGATGGGGAAGTCGCGGCGCAGCCGGTCGACATCCAGCGGCGGCGCGGCCGGTTGCACCGATGGCATGGTTGCCCTCCTCATCCGGGTCACCCCTTGGATCCCTTCTCCGCCAGGCGGTGAAAGAGCGTCTTCTCCAGCCGGGCGCGAATGGGCTCGATTCGGATCTGGGAGGCAATGTCGTTGGCGAAGGCAAAGGTCAAGAGCTGGCGGGCAGCCTCCCGGTCGATCCCCCGCGACTGCAGATAGAAGACGGCCTGGGAGTCCAATTGCCCGATGGTGGCCCCGTGGGTGCATTTCACGTCGTCGGCATAGATCTCCAACTGGGGGTTGGTGTTGACCAGGGCCTCCTCGGAGAGAAGCAGATTCTGGTTGGTCTGCTTCGAATCGGTTTTCTGGGCGTGGGGCCGCACGATGATGCGGCCGTTGAAGACCCCGCTGGAACGGTCGTCCAGGATCCCCTTGTAGAGCTCGAAGCTGTTGCAATGGGGCTTGGCGTGGTCGATGGAGGTGTGGTTGTCCACGTGCTGCTTGCCGGTCGTGAGAGAGAAGCCGTTCAAGGTGGCTTCGGCGCCCTCGCCATCCAGGACCGCGTTGACGTGGTTGCGAACCAGGGCTCCTCCCAGGGAAATGGAATGGGAAGATACGGTGGCGCTGCGTCCGAGCTGAAACTGCATGGTGGAGATATGAAAGGCCCTGAGGCTCTCCTGCTGCAGCTTGTAGTGCTCCACGACCGCACCCTCCCGCGCCACCAACTCGGTCACCGTGTTGGTAAAGTAAAGGGAGTCGGGGGCGCCCGAATAGCTTTCCACGACGCGGGCCTGGCTGTTGGCGCCGGCCAGCACCAGGCATCGCGGATAGGAAACCACCGGGTCACCCTCGCTGCCGGAGTGAAAATGCAAGTGAATGGGCTGCTCCACCACGGTGTTTCCGGGAAGATGGACCAGGGCGAAATCCTGCAGGAAAGCCGTATTCAGGGCGGCGAAGACTTCTTCCCCGTTTCCGGCATAGAGACCCAGCGCCTGCCGTACGGAAGGGGTATCCCCGTTGAGGAGTTGCCCCGCTCCCTGAACCCGAACGCCCGGCGGCAGCGCGCCGAGAGAAGAGTGTTCCGGAGAGAAGCGTCCATTCAGGAAAACCAGCCGGCAGGCCGAGGAGTTGGCTCCCGGCAGGGAGTCCAGGTCAACCGGGGAGGGCCGGGAATCGGTAGCGCCGGCATGAGCAAAGGCGGTCCGCGTCAGCGGCGTGAGGCTGGTAAATCGCCAGGCCTCATCGTGAGTGGTCGGGAATCCCTGCCGGGTGAAGCACCGGATCGCCGCCTGGCGCTTCTCAGTCAGCCAGGCAGGGTCGCGGTCCGACTGGCGGCGAGAAAAAGAGTCGAACTGGGACAGGTAGCGTTGCTGCTCGGGGGCCAATTCAGCCGGGTTTCGATTCATGGGTGTCTCTCAGCCGGTGTCACGGCAACCTGAGCTTCGATCCAACCGTAGCCCCTGGCTTCCAGTTCGAGGGCAAGATCCTTGTCCCCCGACTTGACGATCTCCCCGCCCGAAAGTACATGCACGCGATCGGGCACGATATAGTTCAGCAGCCGCTGGTAGTGAGTGATGACCACGATGGCGCGGTCGGGCCGGCGCAAGGCGTTGACGCCGTCGGCGACCGTCTTGAGAGCATCGATGTCGAGCCCCGAGTCGGTTTCGTCGAGGATGGCCAGAATCGGGTCGAGCACCGCCATCTGAAAAATCTCGTTTCGCTTCTTCTCGCCGCCCGAGAAGCCCTCGTTGACGGAACGGCTGATGAAGCTCTGGTCCAGGTTGACCAGCTTGATTTTTTCCCGAACGACCTTCATGAACTCCATGGCGTCCAGCTCTTCCTCGCCCCGATGCTTGCGAATGGCGTTCATGGCGGCTTTCAGGAAATAGACGTTGCTCACTCCGGGGATCTCCACAGGGTATTGAAAGGCCATGAAGACGCCTTCGCAGGCCCGCTCCTCGGGCTCCATGTCCAACAGGTCCCTGTCCCCGTAGAAAACCCTGCCCCGGGTCACTTCGAAACTTTCCCGGCCCGCCAACACCTGGGCCAGCGTGCTCTTGCCCGACCCGTTGGGACCCATGATGGCGTGCACTTCTCCCGACGCCACTTCCAGGTTCACCCCTTTCAGGATCGGCTTCCCCTCCACTTCAACGTGCAAATCTTCGATCTTCAGCACCGCGTTCCCCTTCCTCCTTTTCTGTCTCCTCACCGGCGCAGCTGAGCTGGACGGTTACCCGACGCTGCCCTCCAGGCTGACGCCCAGCAGCTTGCGAGCCTCGACCGCAAACTCCATGGGCAACTCGCGAAACACTTCCTTGCAGAAGCCATTCACGATCATGGAGACGGCATCTTCCGCCTCGATGCCGCGCTGCTTGCAATAGAAAATCTGGTCTTCCCCGATCTTCGAGGTCGAGGCCTCATGCTCCATCTGAGCCGTGCTGTTCTTGACCTCGATGTAGGGAAATGTGTGGGCGCCGCAGGCGTCCCCCATGAGCATCGAGTCGCACTGGGAATAGTTGCGAGCCCCGGCGGCGCCCTTGAGGATCTTGACTGCCCCCCGGTAGGTGTTCTGGCCATGGCCTGCCGATATCCCCTTGGAGACAATGGTGCTCCGGGTATCACGGCCGATGTGGATCATCTTGGTTCCGGTGTCGGCCTGCTGGAAATTGTTGGTGACCGCCACCGAGTAGAACTCGCCGATGGAGCGATCCCCCTGCAGGAGACAGCTCGGATACTTCCAGGTGATGGACGAGCCCGTCTCCACCTGGGTCCAGGAGATCTTGGAATCCGCTCCCCGGCACTTGCCCCGCTTGGTGACGAAGTTGTAGATGCCTCCCTTGCCCTCCTTGTCCCCGGGATACCAGTTCTGCACGGTCGAGTACTTGATTTGGGCCCGGTCCAGGGCTACCAGCTCGACCACTGCCGCGTGGAGCTGGTTCTCGTCCCTGCGGGGCGCCGTGCAGCCCTCCAGGTAGCTCACGTAGCTGTCGTCGTCGGCAATGATGAGCGTGCGTTCGAATTGCCCGGTGTCCTTGGCGTTGATGCGGAAATAGGTGGAGAGCTCCATGGGGCAGCGAACCCCCTTGGGGATATAGCAGAACGATCCGTCGCTGAACACGGCCGAGTTGAGCGTGGCAAAGAAGTTGTCGGTATAGGGAACCACCGAGCCCAGATACTGCTTCACCAGTTCCGGGTGGTTCTGGACGGCCTCCGAGAAGGAACAGAAGATAATTCCCAGCTCCGCCAGCTTCTCGCGAAAGGTGGTGGCCACCGAAACGCTGTCGAAGACGGCATCCACGGCCACGCCGCTCAGGCGCTCCTGCTCCTGCAGGGAAATCCCCAGCTTTTCGTAGGTCTGCAGCAGCTCGGGATCGACCTCGTCCAGACTCTTGGGGCCGTCCTTGCCGCTCTTGGGGGCGGCGTAGTAGATGATGTCCTGGTAGTCGATCGGCGGATAGTGGACATTGTGCCAGGCCGGCTCCTTCATGGTGAGCCAGTGCCGGTAGGCCCGCAGCCGCCACTCCAGCAGGAAGTTCGGCTCGTTCTTTCTGGCCGAGATGGTGCGAACGACCTCTTCGTTCAATCCTCGGGGAATGGCATCGGACTCGATGTCGGTGACGAACCCGTACTTGTACTCCTGGTTGGCCAGTTCCTGAATGGTTTCGTTGGCTGAAGGCATGTTGACTCCTTAAGCGTCGTCAGCGCTCGCCCGCCAACCGGAAGATGGAAGGTCGGCACAGGCGGTGCTCAGGCGCGTGGATCTCCCCGCAACTGCACCAGTTGCGAGAAGTTCTCTTCTTGCTCCGCTCGGCTGCGAGCCGGATCTTTTTCCCGATTCGAGTTCGGCGACCCCAGGCCGTGAAGGCTCATTTGGGCCACCGTCATCCGTCTCAGCATCTGCACCACGCTGTCACTGAGCAACTGGAGCGGACTCTTGATGGTGCATTTCTCGAACTGCAGGCAGTAGCCCGTCTCCGATACGCAACTCGTCATGGAGAAGGGCCCTTCGATCGATTCGATCACTTCGGCTGCATTGATCAGGTGGGCAGGCCGACCCAGGGCGTAACCCCCGCGGGTCCCCTGATGCGAAACCACGATCCCGCTCTGCGCCATCCTCTGCAGCACCTTGGCCATCAGGTGCGGCGGGATGTTGTAGGACCGGGCGATTTCGCGCGCACTCCAGGCAACCCGGCCGGAACTCTGGGCCAGGTGGATGAGAGCCATCAGGGCGTAGTCTGTTTTTTTTGAAAGTCTTAACATGGACGGCCCATATCGGACCAATTTGGTCCGGTTTAGCATCAGACATTATGCGGACTCCAGCGGCGGAAGTCAACCCTTATCGGTCGGACCCTGCAGCTGGGTCCTCGGGGAGAGCTTTCCGGATTGCCGCGGCGAGGTTGGCTTCCCAGCACCACAACCCACCGGAGAGCGGGGGTTCCCCTTGCCCGAAGGGGCACACGAGCGAAGGGAGGCCGGAGTGTTTGCCCCCCCACCGGTTCGACTGCGGGCGGAGCCCTTGTCTCACCGACTCCCCCTCCAGGGGGGAGTGCTTGAGGCCAGCACAAGGCTTCCAGTAGAACTCT
>JAPVWS010000168.1 GCA_027493295.1 Candidatus Versatilivorator vitaminiformans
GAGCTCGACGGTGATGGGCCTGACCATGGCCTGCGCCCGCTGCCACGATCACAAGTACGACCCGCTCCCCCAGCGCGACTTCTATCGCTTCAGCGCCATCCTGCGCTCGGCCTACGATCCCTACGACTGGTTGATCCCCCAGGAGCCTCTGATAGCGCCGGCCGGTGGCCCCTTCCCCAAACGCCTGCTCCGTTACGGGTCGGAGGAAGAACTTCGGGAGGTGAAGCGCAACAACGGCCCGGTGGAAGAGGAAATCAAGCGTCTGAAGCGTGCTCTGGAAGAAAAGGCGGCCCCCTTCAGGGAGCGACTGCTGCGGGAAAAGAGGGAAAAGATTCCGGAAGCATTGCGGGCCGACGTGGAGGCTGCCACAAGGGTCTCCGAGGACAATCGCACCGAGTTGCAGAAATACCTGGTGGAGGCCTTCCGGGAGTTTGTCACGCTGGAAGCCGGCGAGTTGGAGAAGCGATTCGAGGAGTATCGAGAAGAGGCGGGCAAGGTCGACGAAGCGGTGAAGAAGGCCGAAAAGAAGCTGCAGCGCCATCCATCCATCCGAGCCCTGTTCGACATGCCGGGGAAACCCACGCCGAACTACCTGCTGGCTCGGGGGGAGCACACCCGTCCCGGTGATTTCGTCGAGCCCGGAATCCCTTCGGCGCTTCAGGCGCAAACCCGACCCTACCGCATCGCGAAACCCGAATGGAGCAGCGGGCGGCGGCTGGCCCTGGCCAGGTGGTTGGGACAACCCGATCACCCCTTGACGGCCCGGGTGATGGTGAACCGCATCTGGCAACACCATTTCGGCAGGGGCCTGGTGGCCACGCCCGGCAACTTCGGCAAGCTGGGAGCCGCCCCATCCCACCCCGAGCTGCTGGACTGGCTGGCCACCGAGTTCGTCAGGCGAGGCTGGAGCGTGAAGGCCATGCACCGGCTGATCATGACCTCCAGCGCCTACCGGCAGTCTTCGGGCAGCCCGGACGAGGAGGCGGCCAACGGCCATTCGGATAACGCCCTGCTCTCGCGCTTTCCCCTGCAACGGCTGGATGCCGAGGCCCTGCGCGACTCGATCCTGAAGATCTCCGGCCGGCTGGATTCCACTCCCTTCGGACCGGCGGATGAGGTCGAGGTCCAGGAGGACGGCGAGGTTACAAGCCAGTGCACCTCGGCCGGTTGCCGGCGTAGCGTCTACATGCTTCAGCGGCGCACTACCCCCCTGACCATGCTGGACACCTTCGACGCCCCCCAGCTCAACCCCAACTGCGTCAAGCGCTCCCAGTCGATGGTCACCTCTCAGGCGCTGCAACTCTGGAACAGCCAATTGGCCCGCAAGAGCGCCCGCCACTTCGCGGGCCGGGTCATCGACGCCGTGGGCAGCGACCTGGAGAGCCAGGTGGAGCAGGTCTATCTGGCCGCCCTGTCCCGCTGGCCCACCGCCGCCGAGAAAGCGGCGGCCCTTGAGGAGATCGGGCAAGTGGACCGGCACTGGGCCGAGCACCTGGAGAGCCACACGCCGGCCGAACCCAAGCGGTCGCGGGCCCGCTGGTTGGCCCTGTCCACTTTTTGCCACGCCATGCTGAACTCGGCGGAATTTATTTTCTATTGAGCGAGGAAACCATGAGACCTGGGGACCGAACCCGTTTGGAGTCGAATCTTCCGAGCCGGGAGTCCGCGGAAGCGGCGACACCGCTGTCTTCCCGCAGGGAGCTGTTTTCCAGCCTTGGCAACGGGTTCATGGGAGGAGCCCTGGCCTACCTGCTGGGAAGGGACCTCTTGTCCGCCCCTCCCCTGCTGGCCGACAGTCGGCAGGTTCCCGACCTGAAGCCCCGGCGACCTCACTTCGAGCCGCGGGCGAAGTCGGTGATCCACCTCTTCATGAACGGCGGCCCCAGCCAGATCGATCTGTTCGACCCCAAACCCATGCTGAAGAAGTACGAGGGGCAGCCGCCGGGCCGCGACCTGACCAATGACGTGGAACAGATCGCCTCGATCGGCACCCTGATGCCCTCCCCCTTCGAGTTCAAGAAACGGGGCCAGTGCGGCATGGAGATTTCGGAACTCCTTCCCTTCCTGTCCCGCAAGGTGGACGACATCGCCCTGGTTCGTTCCATGTTCACCAAGCACTTCAACCATGAGCCCGCCATTTTCCTCATGCAGTCGGGACGGACCATCGTGGGACGCCCCAGCCTGGGGTCCTGGGTGGTCTACGGTCTGGGCAGCGAGAACCAGAATCTCCCTGCCTACGTGGTGCTGGACGACCCCAAGATGCTCCCGGTGAACGGCACTCAGAACTGGCAGGCAGGATGGCTGCCGCCCATCTACCAGGGAACCCGCTTGAAATCGCAGGGCTCGCCCCTGCTCAATCTTCAGCCCAAGGAGGAATTCCCCGCTCCGGTGTTGAACATGGCCCGGTCGATCCTCACCCGGCTGGACCGGGGTCATCTGCACCGCCATCCGGGCGAGCCGGAACTTCAGGCTCGCATCACCAATTACGAACTGGCGGCCCGCATGCAGATCGCCGCCAGCGACGCCCTGGATCTCTCCCAGGAGAGCCCGGCCACGCACGAGATGTATGGCCTGAACGACGAGGCCACGGCTTCCTACGGGCGGCGCTGCCTGATGGCCCGCCGGCTGGTGGAACGGGGAGTGCGCATGGTCCAGCTCTACATCGAGGAGCAGATCTGGGACCAGCACCAGAACCTGACGGGTGGCCTGCGCTACGCCTGCGGCAAGACCGACAAGCCCGTTCACGCCCTGCTGACCGACCTGAAGCAGCGAGGCCTTTGGGACAGCACCCTGGTGGTTTGGGGCGGTGAGTTCGGCCGGCTGCCTCTTTCCCAGCATCCCGACAAGGCCGCGGGCCGTGACCATGGCCCTCCCGGATTCAGCGTCTGGCTGGCGGGAGCCGGGATCAAGGGGGGAACGGTCTACGGCGGCACCGACGAGCTGGGCCACCGCGCCGTCGACAACCCGGTCAGCGTGCACGACCTGCACGCCACCATCCTGCACCTGCTGGGAATGAACCACCGCGACCTGGTCTA
>JAPVWS010000169.1 GCA_027493295.1 Candidatus Versatilivorator vitaminiformans
ATGTTTATATTCAACAACTTACAACAATACACCCATTTGTGTGCAGCTTGGTCTTTTTCATTGCTAATCAACGAGTTCCAGTTCTCAGACCCTGTTTTTCCACAGGGTTTTCCACAAGAACTGTGAATTGAGCTCACAGCCTCCCTGGACCTACGCTTACGGCTGCATCCGCAGGACGGTTTTGCGGCCTTCTTGAGCCCCCGGGAGTGCGCTCGGGAGGGTGTCTCACAAAAAATCCTGTCCCTCCCGTATCCGGATAAGCGAGTATTGAGTAGCTGCGTCCCGGCAGGCGCTGTCCCTCCCGAACGACGCGGAACGGGTGAGAGCAGAGTGCTGCAGGCGAGTCCGGGAATGGCGCATAACCATGCCCCAGACCTCAGGCAGGGAAAACCTCCACGCAAGAGCATACATCTCCATGAAAGGCGTCTCGGAGCCCCAGGGCGACAGGGAGTATCAAGGTGAGAATCGGCGGACATTTCCTGTGTGCATTGACGGTTTTCCCGGTTTTGCTGGCGGCAAGCTCTCCTTGCTCCGGACAATCCCTTCCAACCGCCAAGCTGGCGGCCGAAACGGTCCAGACCTTCCAAGGATATGTAGGAATCCAGGAAAATCTTTGCCAACAAAGGATGAACGGCCGGCGGCCGTTTCTATGGATCGACGATCCGCCCCGCAACCGCTCGATGGTTGAAACGGGTGAGATCGTGATAGAGCAGGACGCCGGGGGAGAGGTGGCCGTGCCGGGCGGCATCATCCAGAACTGGACCGGGGCCGTATTCATCCCCGGAGGGTCGCTGGCCAAGACTCTGAAACTGCTTCAAGACTATGACCGCCACCGAGACATCTATCCGGACGTTATCGACTCTAGCCCGCAACGGCGATCGCTTGACGGCCTATCTGCGGCTGCTGAAAAAAAACGTGCTGACGGTGGTGCTGAACACGGAACACGAAGTTCAGATCGGTGAGACAGGCGCCGGACGCGCCTACATTCGGTCTCGTAGCACTCGTATCACTGAAGTCAGGAATGCCGGCGAACCCGACGAAATCCAACTGCCGTCTGAGGAAGACAGTGGATTCCTCTGGAGACTCAACGCCTATTGGAGGCTGGAGGAGACGAACCGGGGACTCTATGTGGAGTTGTCTACGATCTCACTCTCCCGGGATATTCCCATGGGATTGGCTTGGCTGATGAAACCGTTTATTCGGGAGGTACCCCGGGAATCGTTGCGGTCGACGTTGGCAGCCACTCGCCGGGCAATGCTGCAATAGCCCGCATTGCTCGCTTTCCCCAACTGGAAATGACCGTTGTCCAGGAAGCGAATCCGGGGCAGGCAACCGTAACGGGTAGGGAGTGAGGAATTTGGCTGGGAGGCAGGGATTCGAACCCCGATAGGCAGATCCAGAGTCTGCTGTCCTACCGTTAGACGACCTCCCAGAAGACGCGAACCGGCAGGAAGAAGTTTCGACCAACGCTACCCGGCGGTTGTAACATCTCCACAAAACGTTGTCAACGTTCACGACACACGTCCATGACACACATGATCCGGGATGTGAGGGCATCCCTTGTGGACACTCAACTTCGGGATGTATGGAATGGCCGCGAACAGTCGGGCACCCACCGGCGTTGCCCCCGCGTTGGCGGATCAGCGCGCGATGGCCCCGGAGGACGCCCCATGCGGATTGGAATGCCTTGACCGCTCAGCCATAATAGGTTCGGCGTCGGTCCCCAACCTGGAGAGCCTTGCCAGTGAAATCCGGAGCACATCACAAAGCGCCGGGCAAGTCCATCGAGACCGAAGTCAAAATCGAGTTGGCCGACCTCCCCAAGGTGCGTGATCGACTCGTTCAACTCGGTTTCCGGATCCGAATGCCTCGAGCCTTCGAGGATAACTGGATTTTCGATTACCCGGACCGGTCCCTGGCCCGGCGCCGCCAACTCCTGCGGGTACGATCCTTCGGCGACCGCGCCTGGATTACACTGAAGACTCCATCCCGGCACTCCACCCGATACAAGATACGTCAGGAACTGGAAACGGAACTCGGCGATGCCCGGGTTGTCCGGCAGCTATTGGGAAGTCTCGGCTTCGAACCCAGCTTCCGGTATCAGAAGTTTCGCACTGTCCTCGAGCCCGACAAGACCTCCGGAAAGAAACTGACGGTGACCTTCGACGAAACCCCCATCGGCAACTTTCTCGAAATCGAGGGATCTTCCCGAGACATTCTGGCGTTGTCGGCCAAACTCGGATACAAACCAACCGACTTCATCCAGGACAGCTATTGGCAGCTCTTCCGGAAGCGGCGCCCCAGGTCTTCCGGAACCTCCATGATCTTCCGGAGGCGAGGCTAGCCCGCGTTTCTTGGGGGTCGTGCGCTAGAGAAAGGGAACCGACTGGTCCCCAATGTCCTGCATTGCCTTGTGGGGAGCCTTCAGGGCACAGGGCGCCGGCACCTCACGGTGAGAATGAGAGCGCCGACTACCGCCGCTCACCCCGATAAAATTGAAGGACCTTGCGGATGTATTCGCGGGTTTCGGCGAAGGGCGGAATCCCCTGATGGTTCCTTACGGCCGAAGGGCCGGCATTGTATGCGGCCAGAACCAGCAGGAGGTTCCGGTTGAACTCACCCATCAGATGCTTCAGGAATCTGACCCCTGCTTCGACATTCTCCTCGGCATCGAAAACGTCCTTGACACGATAGGTTGAAGCGGTTGCCGGCATGAGCTGCATCAGTCCGCTGGCCCCCTTGACGGACACCGCCAGAGGATCGAAATTGGATTCCGCACGAATGATCGATCGCACCAGTTCTGCGTCCAGGCCGTGCCTGCCGGCAGCTTGTCGGATGATCCGATCGAGTTCTCCGCGAGAGAGCCTAGTCTGGGGAGACGGTCTGACCTGCACTGCCTGCGCCTCGGAGCGCGGCGGTTCCCGGTGGAGCGGGACGACACGTTCGATCCAATCGGCAGGGACCTCCAAGCGACCTTCGCCAGGGAGAGTCAACACGGCCCTGTCCGTTCCTATCCGGTGGCCTTGTATGGTCATATTGCGTCCATTCCTGAAGTAGACCACTTCCGTGGCGGACAGGCTGGCGGCAGATCCGCACAGTATCAGCACCAGGACGGTCCTGGGCAGCCATGTCGATCCCATGAAAGGCTCCTGTAATAGAATGGAGGGAACAGAACCTGCCAGTCAGGGGCCGGTCAGCCGCCTGAAGGCTTCGGTGGCGCTGACCTGCTCCCGGACCCCACTGTTTCCTGGAAAACAAACCGACCAATCGCCCGGGCGACACCCAAATCATTGTTGGATGCCGTCTCGTAAAACCCGCGATTCTTGAGCACCGCCACGCCGTTAGCCATCACCACGCCCACCCCGGCATATTCCAGCATCTCCAGATCGCTGTGATTGTCTCCAATGGCCATGATCTGGGTTGACCGAATGCCTTGAGACCTGGCCAGAAAGTCCAGGGCGGAACGCTTGGAGCAATCCTTGTTCAATACATCGATGATTCCCAGGTCCTTTTCCCGGTAATAGGTCTTTGCGATTCTCACATGCTGCTCGAATCCGGACTCCTTGAGCCGACCTTCGACGGCTTCCATCACTCTGAGCGGACCGCTGAACATGATCTCGATCAAATCACCGTCAATCTCGCTCTGCAATGACTCCACCTCAACCGTCACCCCCGGCACCTTGTTCAGATAGTGGTGCAACTGTCCGTTCGTCCGGGGTCGGGAACACACCACCATCTGCCCCGCGGCCGGCCTGTCCTTGTGCAAAACCGTACAGTGGGCGTAGTCGGAAGTGGCCGACAGTATGGCGGTCGCGATCTCGGGCGGCAGAAACCACCGGGCCAGACGCCGCGACCGAGTCGGACACACGATCATGGCTCCATTGTTGACGATGAGCGGAGAGGACAACCCCAGGGCCTCGGCAACCCAGACAGCGGCGCCGAAGCGACGGCCGGTCACCAGAACCACCTCGACTCCACGGTCCCGAGCCTGGCGAATCGCCTTCACGTTTCCGGAAGGCAGTCGGCTGGAACTATCCAGGATGGTGCCATCGATGTCTGCAGCGATCCACTTGAGAGCCATTGAGTCTCCGCGCCAGCCGACAAACCCGGAATCATACCATGAGGGACCCGCGGGGAATGCCGGCCCGGTTGATTGTAAAGCCTTTTGCAAAATTCGCAGCGGGGCGGGTCATCCTGCCGGCAAACCTGAGGTTCTGCCTTTTTCAAATTTGGTTGCGACTTGGTGAAAAAAAACTGTCAAACCACAAAAAGCACAAAAGGCACACAATTTGTGTTTTTGTGCCTTTTGTGGCCATTCCCGGTAAACGTCCCGTTGCCGAATGTCGCAAAAGGCTCGGTAGATTGTGGATTTTGGACTTGGGGCGAAATCTGTGGCCGAGACTCCCCGATCAGGCATCAGAATTCCGGAATCGACGATCCCCGGCGTTTGATCCTGGCCTCGAGCGGGGCAGATGGATTGATATGGACGGACAGGACAGACAGGATGGATTGTCGCGACCCGGCTCCCCCCAAAAAGGGCTTTGACGGACAGAAATGCGGGCTAGCCCCGGACGTCGATCCTGTCTTGGGTGGTGGGGTAGAAGCTCAAGGTCATCACGAAGGTGCCAACGGTGGGACGACCCAGAAACGTGGCGGGGTCCATGTTTACCCCGAAATAGAGGAATCGATCCAGGAATTTCAGACTCCGTTCATCTTGAGGCCCGCTCAGGACCGTATAGTCGATCACTCGGCCATCCTCGCCGACCAGAGTCTTCACGGTGACCGGCTGGGTTACAAACGGCAAATCGGCGCCAGACACGACAGGCATCATTGTCAGAGACCTGGCGCGAGGCTCGGTGAACAGTCCCAGGGCCGGGTCGGAGTCGCCGGAGCCCAGGCTGGCGCCGCTGAACAGGGTGCTCAAGAGGACGACAAAGGTCAAGCAGGTCAGGACAACGCCGCTGAAGGCCGGAACGGCCAGGGGATTCATCAGATCGCCCAGCTTGTTGACCAGTTGCTTCAAAGAAATTCTCTCTCCGTGGATCGAGACAGCCACCCTGATCCTTAGCTCGAGGTCCGATGGAGGAGGCTGGCGATCCAGCTTTCGCATCACCTGCTGCAGTGACCAAAACTCGTCCAATGTCCGCCGGCAGGATGCGCAATCCTCCAGGTGACGGTCCATCTCAAACCTCCGTCGCCCAAACAAGTCGTTATCCAGATAGCTCTGAATCGCTCTGAGGGCCATTCTGCAGGTCATTTGCTGTCTCCCTCGAGTTTGACACCTCGGAAGTCTCGGTTTCCCCAAGACACTCCGGACCCTTATTCGATCAGGCCGCGCAACCGCTGCCTGAGCTGGGACCGGGCACGCCACAAACGTGATTTCACTGTCCCCATGGAGATAGCCAAGGTTTCTGCAATCTCCTCGTAGGTAAGCCCCTCGACATCCCTCAAGACGATGACCGTACGATACTCGGCAGGCAAGGCGTCCAGCGCCCGCTGGACTGCCTGCTCAGTCTCCCGCCTGGCGCAGACGGCTTCCGGGCTTTGTCCTCGATCGGGGACTTCCAGCAACCTGGGGTTTTCGCCATACGAGGGTAGTGGGTTATCCAGCGATACCGGGACGTGGTCCTTCCAGCGCTTCCACCAGCGACGGCGGTTGAGGCTGGCTGAGACCGCAATCTTGTAGATCCAGGTCTTGAGACCGCATTCTCCTCGGAACCGACCGATACCCTTGTAAATCCTGACAAAGGCCTCCTGAGTCGCTTCCGAGGCTTCCGCCGAATCCCCCAGAATCCGGTAGGCGAGGTTGTAGATGGGAGCCTGGTAGAGACGAACCAGTGTCTCGAACGCCTCCTGGGACCCCACCTGCAATCCATCGACCAGGGCCGGTTCATTTTCCAGGAAATCCAACCCTATCTCGCAATTGAGCAAGAGTCTCTCTCCCAGCCTGCCTTGTCTTCGGGTGTTTCGTCCAAGATACCAAGCATTCGGAGTGAAAGACAAGATTCGACCTTATAGACCGCGACGGCAGCCAAAATGTTCCCGCTGAAAAGAGCTTGCTCCGTAAAATTGAAAACACTAAGATAGCCAACCGCTCGAATCCACCGTGGAAGCCCAATCGTTGTCTGATCTCCATCGGAATAGCCCGGCGCTCCCCCTCCTGTTGGTCGCCGTCCTTTCAGCCCCATGGCTCTCCGCTCGGTCAGTGGCCGGTCCCCGAGACAGCCCGTCACCATTGGCCAGGATCGACGGCGTCGTACACCGGGCCATCGACGATGGCCGGATTCCCGGCGCGGTGGTGCTTGTGGGGCAGGGCAACCACATCCTCTTTGAAAAGGCCTATGGCCATCGCTGCCTGGAACCCCGGCCGGAGCCGATGACCCTGGGCACCCGATTCGATCTGGCCTCCCTGACCAAGGTGGTGGCCACCGCGACGGGGGTCCTGATCCTGGTTCAGGACGGAAAAGTAAGGTTGGACGACCCGGTATCCAAGCATCTCCCGGACTTCGGCAGGCGCGGAAAGGAAACCATTACGGTCCGGCAGGTGCTGACCCACTACTCCGGATTGGCACCCTATTTCCGTCTCGAGGCAAAAGGGTCCGAAGCTGCTTCAGCGGTCATTGACAAGATCTACCACTCCGACCTGTCAGCCACGCCGGGAAGCCGATTCATCTACAGCGATCTCGGGTTCATCCTGCTGAGCAAGCTGATAGAGGTTGTGAGCGGAGAACCCCTGGACCGGTTTGTTCAAGCCCGGGTCTTCTCCCCGCTCAAAATGGCTGAGACCGGATTCAGCCCTCCCCCCGGCGGACGCCACCCTATCGCTCCCACCGAAAAAGGGGTTGACGGAAGTTTCCTGCAAGGTCAGGTCCATGATCCCCTGGCGTCCACTATGGGCGGGGTTGCCGGTCATGCCGGCCTCTTCTCCAACGCCCGCGATCTTTCCCGCTACTGCCGGATGCTGCTGAACGAGGGATCGCTGGAAGGCGCCAGGGTGCTGCAGTCCCGGTTGGTCCGGCAAATGGTCTCCCCGCAATCTCCGCCGGGCAAACCCGACATTCGAGGACTGGGGTGGGACATTCAGTCCCGCTATTCTTCGGCCAGGGGAGCGCATTTCTCGCCGCGCTCTTTCGGACACACGGGCTTTACCGGAACGTCGCTGTGGCTGGACCCTGATATCCAGGCCTATCTCATCGTTCTGACCAGCCGTCTCCACCCTGACGGAACGGGCGACGTCCGAGCCCTGCGCAAAGAGATTGCAACCATCGTCGGCGAGACACTTTCCCATGCAAGGGCTCACGGCGCGGAAAGTCAGGATGCCGCTTCCCGAGACGGGCACAGTACTAGCCGCTAGCAGGCCGATTGAGCAGCCATGTGCCGTCAGACCGGTTGTCTGAATTGGAGAGCATCGACAGACAGGATTGACAGGATGAGACGTTGCTAAACGGAAAGCCGAGGCTGGCGATGATCGTGTGAGGGTTTACCGATTTCCAGGAGTACAGGAGGGCGAACTCCTAGAAATAATCCTTTCTATCCTGCACATCCATGAGCCTTTTGCAAAATTCGGCAGCGGGACGTTTGCCATGAATGGCCACAAAGGGCACAAAAACACAATTTGTGCCTTTTGTGCTTTTTGTGGTTAGAACGTCTTTTATGCCAGGTCGCACCCGATATTGCAAAAGGCAGAATCTCAGGTTTGCCGGCAAGATGATCTGCCCCGCTGCGAATTTTGCAGAAAGCTCATGTAAATTAATTTCTCTCATGCTCGACTTCGAACCGGTTTCCGGCCTCCCGGCGCAAGGCGCTGTCTCAAGAAAGCCCTGTGCAAGCAGGCTCATGCCAACAACGGTTCTGGGCCTGCTCCTTCTGGCCTGTGCGCCGGCAGCACTCGCACAACCCAAGCCCATCCTGATTCAACCCCAGATCCGGTTTCAGCGGATCGACGGGTTTGGCGTCAGCGGTTCCAACGGCAGCGCCCGGGAAATCCACAACCTCCCCTCGGCGGAACGCCTCAGGCTCTTCGACCTGCTCTTCAGCTCCAGGGAAGCGGGCCTGAACATCCTGAGAAACGAAATCGGGTGGATCGGACAGCGAATCCCCATTACCGCTCGCTTGAGACTGACCGGCCTGACCTTTTCGTTCGGAGGCGACGAGAGAGAAAATGCACAATTCTCGCTGCTGCGACAGGCCAGGAAGCGTCAGGATGTGCTGTTAAGCAGTTGTCTCTGGACTCCCCCGCCCGCCTGGAAGAGCAATCAGGCGCTGGATGGCTCGGGGTCGCTCCTGGCTCAACACTACCGGGACCTGGCTGAATACCTGGTGGGTTACGTTGAGTACTATGAGAAGCTGCGCGGCCAACCCGTCCACGTGGTGAGCTTGCAGAACCGCCCCGACGACGGGGACTTGCCGGTGGGTTGCCGGTATCCGGCAAACCAACTGAGGGACCTGGTCAAGAGGGTCGGAGAGAGGCTCCGGGAGAAAAAAATCGGTACCCGACTCATGGTTCCGGAGGCCGGCTGGAGAGAGACGCTACCCTTCCTGAAAACGATGATGGACGATGGAGAGGTTCGGCCCTTGCTCTCCCATGTGGGAGTCCAATCTTCAGTGGAGCCGAACCCGGGGGGCGATGCTGTCGACCAACTGGTACGACGCCACAATTTCAACCTGTGGCAGACTCAATTCACGTCTCCAGCCGGCAACAGCGATGAAATGGATGACGCGCTCGACCTGGCCCAAACCCTGATTGCCGACCTTTTGCGGGGATGCCGGGCCTGGCTCTACGGCCCCATATTGGCCACCGATGCTCTGCCGGGACGTCTGGGCTTGCTCGACAGAGCCCAGACCGGATTCCGCGTACCCAAGCGTTTCCGTGCCCTTGTCCAGTTCAGCCGGTTCATACCCAGAGGTGCCGCTCGGGTTTTCTCAACGGGAGGCAGCACACCAGCGGCGGCATTTCGCAACCCAACCGAGCGTCAACTGGTTGTGGTCCTGGTCAATGCAAAGGAAGAAGCGGTCGACGAAGTAATCGAGCTCCGCGGATACAGGCTGGAAGACATCGAGGTCTTCAGAACTTCCGCGGAAGAAGACATTCGGGCTGTCGAACTCACTCCGGAAGCCGGGTCCAAATTGAATCTCGCCCTCGCTCCCAGGAGTATCCATACCTTGCGGGCATCGATACGACGGGTGTCATCCAACCAACCCCGGTAACGGCTCCGTGCCCGAAAGCCTCAGCCCGGCAGGCGGGGATGTTTACCGGCTCTATGCGACTGTCGGACAGCCGTCGGCCAAAAGCAGGCTTCGCGCATGGGAGCTCAGCTTGACCAGATCGACTTCCGTGATCTTTCCGGTAGCTCGTTCCACCCATTCCACCTTTCCCATGGCCAGCTTGCGGCTCCCGAAATTGATCCGGTAGGGAATCCCTACCAGGTCGGCATCCTTGAACTTGACCCCCGGACGCTCCTTCCGGTCGTCCAGCAGATTCCACTCCGATCCCATAGCTCCCCATGACTACGGGAACTTCCCTGCCCTGCGAGTTGAGAACGGTGGCTCCCATGCTCTCCGAGTACTTGGTTCCGAGCTTGAAAATGTGACCGACCTCCAGGGCCTTGTGGATACTCAGCGGCGAGCGGCATCGGGCGCACGCCTCTCCGGCCTGAACCACACGCAAGTCGAAATACTCGGCCTGGTAGTCCCGCCCGGGGGTCACACCGGAGAGGTGAAAGTCATTCCGGTTGGCTCCACAGGTCAGATTCCGTCTTCCATGCAGGGCGTGGTCGGAAAGGATACGCAGGCCCGCCACCTCCACTGGACCCAGGGAACCGGCGTCGGCGCCAGCCACCGCCGGAATTTCCTCCGGCAGGGCCGGATGGGCCTCGCCACCCAACACCGCATGCAGCTTGGCTTCATTGAGCTGATGGTCTCCTCGAACCAGAACCAGCAAGGGTTGATTGCCAAACCGATAGATGAGGGACTTGATCTGACGGGAAGCAGGAATTCCCAGAAATCGGGAAATGTCGTCAATGGTCTTCTGGCCGGGAGTGGGAACCGGTTGGGGGGTATCGGGTCCTGCTTCATCCTGCAGCGGTTCCAGCTCCGCGGTCGCCTTCTCCAGATTGGCGGCGTAACCGCAGGCGCAGTGGACGACCATGTCCTCGCCGGCATCGGTCAGCACCATGAATTCATGGGACTGGCTTCCGCCCATCATGCCGCTGCTGGCCTCGACCACTCGATACCGGAGCCCGCAGCGGTCGTAGATGCGGCAATAGAGGTCGTAGTGCTTTCGATAGCTCCGATCCAAGCCCTCCCAGTCGACGTCGAACGAGTAGGAGTCCTTCATGGTGAACTGACGCACACGCAGCAAGCCCGACTTGGGCCGGGGCTCATCCCGGAACTTGGTCTGTATCTGATACCAGATCTGGGGCAGTTGGCGATAAGAGCGCAGCTCGTTGCGAGCGATGGATGCAAAGACCTCCTCATGAGTCATACCCAGGCACATGTCCCGGTCGGAGCGATCCTTGAGACGAAACATGTTAGGTCCCATGCCTTCCCACCGGCCGCTCTCCTGCCAGATTTCAGCCGGGTGCAGGGCGGGCAATGCAAATTCCTGGGCGCCCATGCGATCGAGCTCGTCCCTGATGATCCGGGTGATCTTGAGCACCACCCGCTGGGCCAGAGGCAGGTAGGAATAAATCCCCGAGGCAAGCTGCCGAACGTATCCCCCTCGCAGAAGCAGAATATGGCTCGGCACCTCGGCCTCGGCAGGAGCCTCTCTCAGGGTAGGGATGAAAATTTGACTCCAGCGCATTCCGACTCCTCAGCAGGAAAGTCCATCCAATCGGACCGTCGGCACCCGGACGCCCTTGAGCCTGGTCGGCGTCTCAAGTCGCTCCCGTGGGGGCCCCTCAACGCCCGCACTCGGCCTTGGCACGTTCATCCGACAGCCTGGTAAATGAAGGCCGAGCTAGAAGATAACATATTTGACGGCAAAAGATTCGGAGCCGGCCCGAATTCCCGAAAGCCCCCGCCAGAAGCGGAAAGAGAGCCAATCCCCTCCGATTATTGGTTTGTCAGCATTGGGTTTGTTGGTTAACATTTGAACTCCGAGATGCCGGACCTGCCAGGGGTTTTTCCCGGGCTGGCGTTCGGGCAACCACCCACTTTCAGGGGACAACGTCCGTGGCCATCAACCCCGAACTTGCCAAAAGCCTTGCGCTGGTCGACCCGCAGGTTGCCGACGCCATCGACCGGGAAACCCGGCGTCAGGCCAACCAACTGGAGCTCATTGCCTCGGAGAATTTCGTGAGCGAGGCCGTCCTGGAGGCCACCGGCAGCGTGTTCACCAACAAGTACGCGGAGGGCTATCCCGGCCGCCGCTACTACGGGGGCTGCGAGTTTACCGACGTGGTGGAGCAGTTGGCCATCGACAGGGCCAAGCAACTGTTCGGCGCCGAACATGCCAACGTGCAACCCCATTCCGGAACCCAGGCCAACGTAGCGGTGTACATGACGGTTTTGAAGCCCGGGGAGACCGTACTCGGCATGGACCTGTCCCACGGGGGACACCTCACCCATGGCCATCCGCTGAACTTCTCCGGCAGGATGTATCGCATCGTTCCTTATGGGGTCCGGAAGGACACGGAAACGATCGACTACGACGCCCTGGCTGAAATGGCCCTGCGGAACCGACCCAAGCTCATCGTGGCCGGAGCCAGCGCCTACCCCCGTCAAATCGACTTCAAGCGAATGGGTGAGATCGCTCGCGAAAGCGGCGCCCTGCTGATGGCGGACATGGCCCACACTGCAGGCCTGGTCGCCGTCGGCGAGCACCCCAGTCCGATTCCCCACTGCGACTTCGTCACCACCACAACCCACAAGACGTTGCGGGGACCGCGCGGAGGAATGATCCTGTGCCGGCAGGCCCATGCCAGGAACCTGAACCGCCTGCTGTTCCCCGGGACTCAAGGCGGCCCCCTCGTTCATGTCGTCGCTGCCAAGGCCGTCTGCCTTCAGGAAGCCCTGCAACCCGAATTCAGACGCTACATCCGGCAGGTCAAGCGAAATGCGGCGGCGTTGGCCGCCAGCATCCTGGAGAGCGGCTACCGCCTGGTGTCCGGGGGAACCGACACTCACCTGATTCTGGTCGATGTCTTTTCCAAGGGAATCACCGGCAAGCAGGCGGAACTCGCCCTGGACCGGGCCGGAATCACCATCAACAAAAACGCGATCCCTTTCGATCCCCATCCCCCGCTGGTGACCAGCGGGATACGATTGGGCACTCCCGCGCTCACTTCGCGGGGAATGGGCGAGTCCGAAATGCAACTCATCGGCCGGTGGATCGGAGAAGTGCTGGACCATATTGAAATTGTGGAGGTTCAGAAGAAAATCCGGGATCAAGTCAGAGATCTTTCGGAGCAATTCCCCCTCTACTCATCCAGACTCGTTCCCTCTACAGTCTGAAGGAAGGTCGCAAGTGATTTTTGAACAGGTGGCCGTGGGGCCCTTGCAGTGCAACTGCTACATTCTGGGGTGTGAAGAAACCCGAGAGGCCCTGGTGATCGACCCCGGTGATGAGGTGGATTTGATTCTTCCTCTGGTCGAAAAGCACGGTTTGAGTGTCAGGTATCTGCTCAGCACCCACGCTCACATCGATCACGTGGGAGACCTGGAGACCATGAAGGAAAAGACAGGCGCCGAAGCCCTCCTGCATGAAAGGGATCTGGTCTTGTACCGGAACCTGCCGATGCAAGCCTCCTGGATGGGGGTATCGACACCGCCCACTACCGAGATAGACAATTTTGTCCACCAGGGCGACCGGATCTCATTCGGAAGGCATTCCGGGGAGGTGCTCTTTACCCCGGGCCACACCCCCGGGAGCCTATGCCTGCATCTGGCGGAGCAAACAGGCCGACTGTTCGCCGGAGATACACTGTTTCAAATGGGTATTGGAAGAACCGATCTCTGGGGAGGTTCCTACAGAGACATCATCGAATCCATTCGGAACCGCCTCCTGAAACTGGACGACCGTACCCTGGTCTACCCCGGCCACGGTCCACCCACGACCATAGGAGAGGAGAAACAACACAACCCGTTTCTGAAGTAGACTCGATCGAGATCGACCCCGCCGTACCGCCTCAAAAACAGGCACCCGGCTCCCTTTGCTCACCGTTGACTGAAAACTCGGCTGTTGTTCAGGCGCTCTTCGGAAGGTTTGCGGAGACAGGCGGCCGGCTGCGCTCCGGAAGGATCGCAGAATCCTTCAAAGGACGGATCGGATTGCTTTTTCCAAGGTTGGCTGATCCTGGTAATTGACGAAATGGTGGCGAATCAACCCGTCCTCGTCTACCAGAAACAGGCTGGGGAAAAGCTGGATTCCACCATAGGCCTCCTGAACCTCCGCGGTCAGATGACCCACCGGGAAATTGATCTTGTGCTTGTCCAGATAGGCAGCGCGTTCCGAGTCGGGGTATCCCAAGTCCAAGACCCGGTCGGCATTCAGACCGATGACGGTAAAGTTCCGCGATCCGAACTGTTCCTGCAGGGAAACCAGGTGGGGAGTGATCTTGACGCAGGGGGGACAGTGGGTAAACCAGAAGTAGACCAGGCGGATTCCTTGCCTGGAATCGAGGCTGAGCTCGTCCCCATCCAGAAGCCGGACGGTGAATTGAGGCGCCTGCTTCCCTTCCCAACCGGCGATGGAACGCTCGACGACCTTGTTGAAGCGGGGGTCGGCCTTGATTCGTTCCAGGTCCACCGAGGCGATCTCACCGCTTTCCGGGTCCCTCTTGAAGAATTGGGGCACCCTCCGATCGTACTCTACGATCCGTAGAATCACGTCGACCTCACCCGCGATCCGCAAGTTGAATTGCTCGGAGATTTCGCGAAGAAGGGGCGGTTTTTGGTGGGCGGCATAGTATTGAGCCACGAAGTGAGGCACCTTGAAGAAGATGTTGTAGAGTCGACTGAGAACCCTGCGCTCCTCGGGTTCGGTGAATCGCTGGTGGAGCTCCGTAATCAGCACAGCCTGGCCCGGCTCGAGATGGGTCTTCAGAAAGCCGATAATCCTTTCCTCGGCAGCTCGTTCCCTGTCTTGAACCTCGTCGGACACCAGGGTTCCAACCACGAAAAACAGGCACAGGAGCAACGTCGACATCTGCTTCAATATCCCGATCATTTTGACCTCTTCTTCATCACCCATGAGTCACACTCCATGATTATGCAACAAAGGCAGGCGCGCTGCCAGAGGGAGGAGGATTTCTCCAGTGGACTCGGAAAACAAGCCTCATCCAGCCGATTTCTATCGGGGACTGGAACTGTTCAACCGCCGCTTCTACTACGAATGCCATGACCTTTGGGAGGAGGTTTGGGCGGAGGCCAAAGGGAAAGAAAAGCTCTTCTATCAGGCCCTCATCATGTCGGCGGTGTCGCTCTACCACTTTGGGAACGAGAATCTGGAAGGTGCGCTGAGTTGCCACCGCAAGGCCAGGGAGCGGTTCCAGCAACTCCCCAACCGCTTCCTATGCCTCAATGTTTCACAATTCCTGGCCGAGATGGAGGCCTTCTACCGCGGCCTTTCGGTCGAGCATACCCGCTGGACCCGGGAACTGCGGGACAGACCGCCTCCTACCATTCGACTGGAAAAATGAAGCCCCCCGGGAGCGCGGGCTTTAGAAGTTTGAAGGGTGAAGTTTGAAGGGTGAAGGGTGGTCGGAGGTGGGATTCTGGAACAGTCAAGTGCCCGATGACCTGGTTAAACTTCTTGAAGGACTGCGGCACGACCGGCAAGATGCGTCACGTGGGGTTCGAATAACTATCCACAATTCACTTTTCACTTTGCCGCGACGGCGTCACGGAATGAAGCCCCCCGGGAGCGCGGGCGTCCCGCCCGCACAAGTCCTGGCACAGCCTCGCCCATCTCCTCGACCTGGCTCGACCGGCAACGGCGCCAAGCTCCCGCTTCGGCCCAGCCCATGCCGTTCCCGCCAGCTGGGTGCCCGGGTGCCCCGTCGCGGGGAAACTGAGCGGCACGCAACGGCATAGCATGCGGGTGGGACGCCCGCGCTCCCGGGTGGGCGCCTCCTCTCATCTCTCTTGCTCTTGGAGGGGGCGCGCCGGCTTGCCGGGGTGCAGCCCTGCCCATGCAGCAGAGGCGTGCTGCTTCGTGGCCCTTCGTGGATATCGTTTTGGGGACGTTTCAGGCGAGGCTTCAGCACCATCCGTCAGGCAGCGGCGACACGGTTGACCGGTTGGTAGAGAGTGTCCCGCTCAACCGGTTCCCGGCCGGCTTCCCGAATGAGATGCTCGATTTCCGCACGGGTCAGGCCAAGGGGAGTCTGAGCCCCGGCCATGTGAACGATCTTTTCTTCAACCACCGTCCCATCCAGGTCATCGGCCCCGAAGTGCAGCCCTATTTGGGCGGTCTTGGCGCCGATCATGATCCAATAGGCCTTGATGTGGGGGAAATTGTCCAGCATGAGACGACTGACCGCGATGGTTCGAAGGTCCAGCATGGCGGTAGGCGCCGGCAAGTGATCCAGTTGCGTATTTGCCGGGTGGAAGGCCAGTGGAATGAAACATTGAAATCCCTGAGTCTCGTCCTGCAACTCCCTCAGCCTGATCAGGTGGTCGACTCGGTCCTCCACGGTTTCCACATGTCCGTAGAGCATGGTCGCATTGGACTTCAATCCACTGAGGTGCACCCTCCCGGCGATTTCGAGCCAGCGCTCGCCCGACACCTTGTGGTCACAGATGAGGTTGCGGGGACGTTCGGCAAAGATCTCGGCTCCCCCGCCCGGACAACTGTCCATTCCCGCTTCCCGAAGTGCCTGTATGGTCTCATCGATGGACAACTTGGCCCGGCGGGCCAGGAAATCGAGCTCAACCATGGTGAAGGCCTTGAGATGAACCTTGGGGAAACGCTCCTTCAAGCCACTGAGCAGGTCGGTGTAGTAGGAGAAGGGAAGATAGGGATGCAGACCGCCCACGATGTGAAACTCGGTCACGGATTCGCTGTACCCCATGGAGGCGTGATGATAGGCCTCCTCCAGCGACATGGTGTAGCCGCCCTTGCCGGGTTTGCGAGCGAAACCGCAGAACTTGCAGTCGACCACGCAGACGTTGGTGGGGTTCAAGTGGCGGTTGACGTTGAAATACCCGACGTTCCCGTTCCATTTCTCCCGGACCCGGTTGGCCAGAGCCCCCACGGTATGCAGGTCCGAGGTCCGATAGAGAGTGACTCCTTCGTCGAAAGACAATCTCTCCCCTGAGAAAACCTTGTCGCTGATCCGCGCAAGCTCGGAACCCATCCGGCGAGTATTCAATTGGGGGCCCTCCCTTCCCGAACGGGCATCCTTACGTCCCGGTCAGTCGAAACGCATCATATCCGAGCCTGCTGAGCACTGTCAAACGGCCCGAGTAGACTCCATTGGCCTGCGCACGGCTGAAACAAACGCCTGCGCTTGGTGGCTGGAAACCGATTCAAAGTCACGCAGGGGTCAATGGTTTATTGACATGGATGCACAGGATGCACAGGATTTTTTTGGAGACTGCGGGCTTGCAGTCCTAAACACCCGCAAATCCGCACGCGATGATCGCCGGAGTCAGCCTCTTGTGCAGCATCGTCGCGTCCTGATTATCCTGTGCATCCTGTGCATCCATGTTCTTTCGGTCGTTCTTCGTGTCCCTTCGTCTTTCTTCGTGGTCCTTCGTGGATATCTTTTTGTCCTTCATGAATCGAGAGCCGAAGTGTCCTATCACTGGTCGGAGGTGCGGGTTAGTTGTGGAAAACCGGCGGCTGCCCGCCTATAATTACGGCTGATCCCAACTCCATGGAAGCATCATGCGAAGCCGCCTTCCGATTCAATCGATTCAATGTCTTGCAGTCCTGGCTCTGCTGGGAGTTCCCTGCCTGGCTGCCGCCGCAGATTCCACCACCCAGGCGGCTCATGCCATATTGCAAAAGCACTGCCTCTCCTGCCACGGAGCCGGCCAGATGTCGGGCCTGGATCTAAGGCAAAGAGAAACCCTGCTGAAAGGAGGCGGCCGCGGGCCGGCCGTCGTTGTCGGCGATGCCGCCCGAAGCCTGCTCTACCGTTCCGCCGCCCATCTCGGCGAACCCAAGATGCCGCCCGGAAGCCGCCGGCCGCTGCCTCAGGGAGACCTGGCCATTTTGAAGGAATGGATCGAAGCGGGGGCGCCTTACTCCGAAGCGGGCGCTGCCGCCGGAGAACCCTCCTGGTGGTCATTGAAGAAACCGCGCCGTCCCGCTGTACCGGAACTGGACGAGGCCCTCTCCAATCCCATTGACGCCTTCATCCTGGCCAAGCTGCGGGAGAAGGGACTCGAACCGGCTCCGGCGACAGACAAGGCCACTCTGCTGCGCCGGGCCTACTTCGATCTGCTGGGTCTGCCGCCGACTCCGGCCCAGTTGGATCGGTACCTTGAGAATACGTCCCCCGACGCGTTCGAAGAGCTCATCGACGAGCTTCTGGATTCCTCCCACTATGGCGAACGCTGGGGGCGCCACTGGCTGGATGTCGTCCGCTACGCCGACAGCGCGGGGTTCGAAGGCGATGTCTTCTATCCCAACGCCTGGCGCTACCGGGACTATGTGATCAAGTCCTTCAATGAAGACAAGC
>JAPVWS010000017.1 GCA_027493295.1 Candidatus Versatilivorator vitaminiformans
GCGAAGACCGGGTTGTGAATGTCGAGCCCCAGGAACTGGATGTTGTCCCGGCCAATCCGGTAGTCGGTCTGTGTGTCTTTAGTGGTCATGCGGGGTCTGAAGCGTACCGGGTTTGCTGGAGACCTCAACTGTCGGCGCCGGCCGCCGGAACTGGAGTGTCCGTTGGCAATAGAACCGCGGGCCGAGTGGTCATCGGTCCGGTGAGTAGACTCGTAGCGAAGGTCCGTCAGCGACCAGCAGGTCGTAAGATTGATTGGAAAAGACGACCCTGCCCGATCCTTCCAGGGAAGCAATCTTCTTTTTTCTTTTGATTCTCCAGACGGTCGCCTTCGATCCCTGAATGGCTATCAGTGAGTCATCGTGGGAAAAGCTGATATGGGTGACCCCCTCTTTGGGCTTAAGACGAGCCACTCTTCGCATCTTTGAGAGGTTGATGACGTCGACAAACTCTTGCTGGCCCGCCCAAGCACGACCCAGGGCAGCCAAGGGCTTTTTCCTGCCCGGTTCTATGAGGTGAACCGGTGCGTCGTCGTCGGCAAAGGAGCCTATCGAAAGTGTCACCGATTCCTTGCCGGTACGTTTCGCCCGCAATTGGGTTCGTTTCTTGCCAAACGCTTTCGGGTCAATGACTGCACCGCTGGTCAGATCCAGAATCATCGACCTCCTTGAAACGGCCGTCAGCAGATACTTTCCGTCCGCTGTAAACGCTATCTGGTAGATACCTCCGTCCAACTCCAGATCGGCCACCACGCCCCCGGACTTGTAATCCCAGATCATTGCCTGCCGGTCGCCGTTCAATCCGACAATCCAACGCCCGTCTGGGGTGAAGTTGCCGTGGAACTTGACATAGGGAACTTCGGCCACCTTGCTCCAGTCTTGGGTCGACCATATTTTCCCAGTCCGTGCGACCGTGAAGAGCCAATCTCCCGAGCGTGCGTAATACAAGGAGCCAATCGGGTTTTCGTGAGCCTGAAACCTGTGAACGATCTGGATAGTCTTGAAATCTCTGATTTCGACGATGCCGGTCTTGTAGGCGACGGCAAGATGTATGCCGTCTGGGGAAAACGTGAAACGCCAGGGCTCAGCCGGCAAGTCGATGGTTCGCGTTAGCCGCCACGCGGCGCTGACGGGTAAGGGGAACAGTAAGCTGCAAAGGACCGCAAATTTGAAAAAGGTTCTCAACATGATGAGCAATATCCCGCAATTGGTTTCTGCTCAGGTTCTGAGCTTTGCCGTGT
The DNA here is from genome assembly GCA_027493295.1 of Candidatus Versatilivorator vitaminiformans. Classification (GTDB taxonomy): domain Bacteria; phylum Acidobacteriota; class Terriglobia; order Versatilivoradales; family Versatilivoraceae; genus Versatilivorator; species Versatilivorator vitaminiformans. The sequence continues at coordinate 1,239 of JAPVWS010000017.1, forward strand.
TAAATCAGCCGGCACTCCGAACGGACAACCTGCCGGATTGTATCCGTTATTGATTCACAGGTTCAGGCAAGACAGTATAATCCTTTGACCCAAGTTAAAGGAGATGGAGAACACCGCGGGTGCTGATTACCATCGCCAGCTTCGCGAACCCGTTGGACGCCAACCTGGCCAAGAGTCGGTTGGAAGCAGACGGAATCGACTGTGTTGTGACCAACGAGCATATCGCCAGCATGAATTGGATCTGGCCTCTGGCCATTGGCGGTGTGGGCCTCCAAGTGCTGGAAGAGGATGCCCGGAGAGCCTTGGAGATCCTTGAAGGCGAGCCCGCCGACGAGGATGGGGTGGATGAGGAATAAACGGCAATTTTCGCCGTGGTGCCCTACTCGGGAGATTGGCGCTGGCATCCACCGGGGAGCCCCCCCGCTGTGACATTCAGGCCAGGTCTGAAGTCAGGAAACAGGACGTCAGAGCCCACAGGGTTTGACGAAACCCAAGGAAGGACAGGACAACTATGGAAATCGCATTGATGGCGGCAAGCATGCTGGATAGATCCTGGGAGGAGATGCTGGACTCCTGCAAGAAGCACGGCATTCACCTGGTCGAGGCCTGCGGGGGCGGGCATATCCCCAAGGTTCACTACGACCCGGTCAAGCTGGCATCCTCGCCGGCCGAGTTCGAGGCCTTCAAGCGCAGCCTGGACGAGCGGGAGATGCAGATCTGTTCCTTCGGCTGCCACGGAAACCCGATCCATCCCAACCCGGCCATCGCCGAGGGAGCCCACGCCGACCTGGTGGCCACCTGCAAGCTGGCCAGCCGCCTGGACGTTCACCACATCAGTCTGCTGGCGGGCACCCCCGCCGGCGGTCCCGACGACCAGACACCCAACTGGATCATCAACTCCGCCTTCGTCATGTGGAAGGATGCCTACCGCTGGCAGTGGGAGGAGTTGACCGCCCGCGACGGCCTGGCGTCCAGCGCCTACTATGACGAGTGGGACCTGCGGTCCTGGAGCTATCGCACTCTGGGCTACGGCCACGACGAGTTCTTCTGGCGCAACTTCATCGTCGGCCTGCGCCGGGCCGGCTATGACGGCCCCCTCAGCATCGAGTGCGAGGAGCCCTACCTCACCGTGGACGACTCGCTGGCCAAGGCCGTGGAGCTGCTCAAATACGTCCTGCCCAACGAACCGGCGCCAACCGGCAACTGGATGGACGCCTACCAGTTGGACGACTACGAGAAGAACCTGGGGGGATAGGGGAAGGGGGAGATAAGGGTTTGCCGAAGGCCTCTGGTGTTCCACTTCAGAAAACGAGCCGTATGGAAATGGGACAGTGGTCGGAAAGACGCTTGCGCCAACGGTAAAAATTCCTCTCGCTGTAGGTCAATTCTTCGAATGAATGGGGCTTCACAGCTTTCTCTGCGATCGGTCCGACAATAATGTGATCGATGAATTCCGGGAACCTGGCGCCCCAACACCTCGGCTTCTCGCCGGCGTTGATTCTGTATATCGGCTTTGGATTTCCATCGGCAATGAAATGCCAGAGATCGTCGCGCCGCCGGTCCATGCGCCGATTGAAGTCACCCAGCAGAACAAAGGCCCGTCCCCGTTCCAGACGCCGGTCGATCCATGACTCGAGCGGCCTCACCTGGGACTTGAGTTCGCGGCAACTCCCGGTTGCGGGGCGGTCCAGGTCCCGGTCGAAGCAGCCGGACTTCAGGTGCACCGACATCAGGTCGATCTTCCTGCCGCCCACATCCAACTCGATCACGGTGCCGTAGCGCAATCCCCATTTCGTGCTCAGCTCTCGATAATCGGGCATGCGCCGGTATCGGATACCCCTGCGGATGGCGAAGCCGGTGCGTTGTCCGGTGTCCTCACGGTGCGATAGTTCAATACGGTACTGCTGCAGAGGAAACACCCTGCGGACGAAACCCGCATCCACTTCCTGCAAGGCGATGACGTCTGCGTCCAGATCGTTTGCGTATGCGGCCAACCTGGTGTAGTCACCGGCCTTGCGGCTGTGTTGATTCGGGTCCTCCGCGGTGAGCCAGTAGATGTTCCAGGATGCGACCTTGATCTCTGCCGCGCTGGCGCTGACCAAAAACGCATTGACCATGAACACCAGCAGGACCAATGACGTCGGGAATCTCACGGGTAGCTTATTGGGCATGGCGCCTGAAGAATTGCCGTTCAAGATCTGATCTCTCAGCGGTCGAAATTTGGCCACTGTGACATCTTGGCGCAAACCTGCCTATAATGAGTGCTCCTTTCAGCTTTCGTCAAAAAAATGGAGTCGGCCATGCCCTATTCCAACTCTTCCGGAAGAAATTCTGAATCCGAGTCCGGCATTCTCACCCGCCGCGGCTTTTTTGCCGGTCTTGGCGGCGCCCTTCTCTTGAACGGCTGGAAGCCGGTCTGGGCGGCCAAAAAGGAAGCCGAGTCCCGGCATGGAACCATCCGGGTCACCGACATCGAGGTCCACAACATCACCGAGGAGTTCGTGGACTGGATCGCCTATGAGCTCAACCACTTCTACGGTCCCTGGAAACGGACCATCTACGTGGTGCATACCGACGCCGGCCTGACCGGACTGGGCGAGAGCGGAAGTCCGGAGCCCGAGGAGACCATCGAAAAATACATCGGCACCAGCCCCTTCGACTGGGTGGGAGACGAAAACTCGCTGGGATTGGGGACGGCCATGTACGACCTGATGGGCAAGGCGGCCGGAGTCCCCGTCTACAAGCTCTTCGGGCAGCGCTACCGCCGCTGGGTGCCGGTGGCCTCCTGGACGGTCTCGACCCATCCCAAGCGCATGGCGCAGGCCGTCAAGAACTTCTCGTCCATGGGCTACACCTGGATGAAGTACCACCTCTCGCCCTTCGAGAACGTGATGGACCAAATGGACGCCATGCAGGAAGTGGCCCCCGAGGGGTTCCGCATCCACCACGACATCACCATGCACGGCACCAACGACCACATGTTCGAGCTGCTGGAGAACATCTCCAAGTATCGCATCGCCGGCTGTTTCGAGGACCCTCTGCAGGAACGGGACATCGAGGGCTACGCCGAGCTGCGCAAGCGCTGCCGGCTGCCGATCGTCTACCACCACACTCCATTGGGCGCCACCTTCGAGGTGCTGAGGCGGGCGGCCGACGCCTACATGCTGGGACACCAGAAGATCGGAACCGCCCGGCGGCGGGCCGGCCTGTTCGCGGCTGCCAACATCCCCTTCATGCTGCAGAACGTCGGAGGAAACATCACCCGGGCCATGACGGCCCACATGCAGTCGGCCTTCAAGACGGCCAGCTTCCACTTCGTCAACACCTCTGAGAGCAAGAAGTCGGACGTGGTCAAGGAGCGGCTCGATCCGGTCAACGGATTTGTCAAAGTTCCGGAACGACCCGGGCTAGGGGTAACCCTGGACCGGGCGGAACTGGAACGGCTGGAAAAGCTGCAACTGCCCGAGCAACCCAAGTGGATCATCAAGACCCGCTTCTCCAACGGCACCCGCATGTACAACATCGCCGATCCCGAGCGGTCCCTCTTCATGGTGC
>JAPVWS010000170.1 GCA_027493295.1 Candidatus Versatilivorator vitaminiformans
CTCGACGGACTGTTCCTGTCCATTTCCTGCATGGTTCTGGCCCTGGTGTTCTTTCTCAACGGCTACTGGACCTTGCGCAGCCAGGAACTGAGTCCGCTGCTGCAACGGCTGCTCCCGAAGAGGAAGGAATCGGAGGAGCCCGAAGCTCACCCCGTGGTTCGCAAGGAGGTGCCCCTGGTTCTGGACCATGGCGGCCACAGTCCGATGGGGAACCGGTTGGTGTTCGGGGTGTGGTTCTGGCTGGTGCTTATCACCCTGGTGGAAGTGTTTCTGGCATACATCAAGCTGGACGTGATCACCATGCTGATCCTGCTGCTGGGGTTCTCGCTGGTCAAGGCCGCCCTGATCATCGCCTACTTCATGCACCTGCGGTTCGAAAAGAGGAGCCTGATGTGGACACTGATGCCCGCCATGGTGGTCACCATCTGTCTTCTGGCCGTCTTTTTCCCCGACAGCTTCCGGTTGCTGGAATTGCGCCCGTGACGGGAGGTGGGTTGCCCCATGCTTGAAACCTGCAGCAGCCGTTTGCGAGAGATCTGGCCGTTTCTGGCGGCGGGTGTCGCCCTGGTTTGCCTCCTGCAGCCGGAGGCGGCCGCCCAGGGCTGCGCCATGTGCAAGACAGCCGCCGAAGCCCAGCCGGAGCCGGCGATCTCCGCTCTCGGACGGGCCATCCTCTTCCTGTTGACTCCTCCGGTGGCCATCATGGGGACCATCCTGGTCTACACTTTCCGGAAAGACTCCTCCAGTCGGGATGCATGATTGAACCTGCCGTCCTCCCGGCCCTCAACGCCGGCCTCAATACCGCCGCCGCCTGCTGCCTGCTGGGGGGGTACTACTGGATCCGTCGCCGGCGTGTCGCCATTCACAAGCGGTTCATGGTGGCTGCGCTGGGATTCTCCAGCCTTTTCCTGACTTCCTACCTCATCTACCACTTCCAGGTCGGGTCGGTCGCCTTTACCGGGACAGGGTGGGTTCGGCCGGTCTACTATGCGATCTTGCTGAGCCACATCGTCCTGGCCGCTACCGTCCTGCCTTTGGCCGCCGTCACGGTCTATCGGGCCTGGCATGAGCGGTTCGAGTCCCACAAGCGGTTGGCGCGCTGGACTCTTCCAATCTGGCTTTACGTTTCGGTCACCGGGGTGATCATCTACTGGATGCTCTATCATTGAGCACCCAAGCCTTTTGCAAAATTCGTCGAGCAGCGCTGGGGACGTTGTTGAATTACTGGAATAACTTGTACAGAGCGCGGAGGTGACGTTGTTGAATCAAAGCAATTCAGGTGCGGCCGATCCAAGTTATTCCAGTAATTCAACAACGTCCCCAACTCCCCCAAAGCGGCGCGGTCTCGGATGGGGAGCCAACCTCCTGGCCGTGGCCTTCGTGTTTCTGGCGATATTGGTCCCCTTCATGTTCTGGCAGCAGACCTGGTTCGGCACTGCCCTGAGCGATGAGGAGATTCGCAAGAATCTGGATCCTGCCGCCAAGCCGCGCAAGATTCAGCACGCCCTGGTGCAACTCTCGCAGCGGCTGACCGATTCAGGGCCGGCCGCGGTGGCTGCCTGGTACCCCGACGTACGGAAGCTGGCGGGGCACCCGACCCCTGAAGTGCGAATGACGGTGGCCTGGTTGATGGGGCAAGACCCCACCGCGGTTGAATTCCGGGACGGCTTGACTCGACTGCTTCAGGATGACGATCCACTGGTTCGACGCAACGCCGCCCTGTCCCTGGTGGCATTCGGGGAGGCAAGCGGCCGGGAGGAGGTGCGCGGCATGCTGGCCAGCTGGCCTGTCCTGGCTCCGTCTTCCGGGGAACTGCTCTTCCGGCGGAGCGAGGGGGACAGCGTAAGCGCGGGAGCCCTGGTGGCTCGCATTCAGGTGGATGCCGCGACCCATGAGGAAGTTCGCGCTGCCGTGCCGGGGTATGTGGAAGAGCTGCTGGCGGAGGAAGGAACGACGGTGTCGGCGGGTCAGCCGCTGGTCTCGCTGGCGCCTGAAGAAGACCAGGTGTGGGAAGCCCTTCGGGCCCTTTATTTCATCGGGGAAGTGCGAGACCTGCCGCTCATTCAGCCTTTTCTGTCGGAAAATCCGATGCTGTCCGATCGAGTTCGGCAGCAGGCGGGTTTCACCATCAGCGCCATCCGTGGCAGAGCCGGCCCGGCAAAGCCCGGGGAAGTCCCTCCCGAAACTCCCTAAATCGACATCTCTCCGACCACGGCCTCAATTTCGTCGATGGGCTCCATTTCGATGGCGTCCCAGGGACAGCCGTCCAGAAAGGCCCCGTCGGGTCCCTGGCTGGTGCACTTCTTGCAGCCAATGCAGAGAAATGGGTCAACTTCGATGTGGCCGAAGGGAGGATGGTCTTCGTCCGGCACCCAGAACATGCAGTCCGCCACGGGGCAATAAGGGACACAGGCAGGGGAACCGGCGCAGCCGGTGCAGCACTCCGTGATAACGGCGATGGCGCGCGGCTTTTTCTTGCGGGGGGTCTCGATTCCTTCAGACTTGGGCTCCAGCTTTGGCAGGGAAGAGATTTCGTCCAGTGGGTACATCCATCCTCCGGGTCAAGACAGGGTTGAAAACCGGTTATCTGCAATAAACGCCCTATCATAGCATAGGTCCCAAAGCCCTCCAATGGGTGCCCGGCACTTGCGTGCATGTTGCCTTTTGCTTGCAAGATCGGGCTTGTTTCCTGTAGTTTGGCCCGTGCCATTGAGGAAAGGGGTGTCAGACTGAGCCAAGTTTGGCCAATTTCCACGGGGAGCCTGCATGGAAATCGTGGTGCCGATTGTCCTGGTCGTGCTGGGACTGGGGGCAGCCTATCTGTCCCTGGGTGGATTGGTCCGGCTGGGAAAAGAGAGACCGGCGTTCTGGCTGTTCGGGCTGGGAGTGCACAGCCGGTT
>JAPVWS010000171.1 GCA_027493295.1 Candidatus Versatilivorator vitaminiformans
GACCGGAGAATCCCAGCCCACCGGAATCCCGCGGCAGGAGGCTTTCCACAGCCCCATTCCACGAGTCGGCAGAATGGAGAAGGAGAGTTCGGCGTTGGTGACCTCCACCAGGTCGACGCCGCTTCTCAAGCCTCCCTGCAGGCAAGTCTTGGCGACCGTGCAATCCGGGACCCCCAGGTCCTCGTGGCCCAGAAAGAGCGACTCTTTCCAGACGTTGGCGCCGACATCGGTCAAAACCCAGGATTTCTCCTCCGCCATGGCCCTTCCTCCTCTCAACCGCGATTCGGGTATTCTAATGAAACGCTCGTCCGGCCTGTCAACTCATTCCTGGGTCAGGCAAGCACCGCCCGCGCCCCTCCACGACTGGGCGGATCATTCGAGAAGGATTCTTGATTGAACATGGATGCACAGGATGCACAGGATAATCAGCACAGGAGGATGCTGCAAGATAGGCTGACTCCGGCGATGATCGCGTGCCGATTTACGGTTTCCAGGACTGCAAGCCGGCCGCCTTCAGGAAAAATCCTGTGCATCCTGTGCATCCATGTTAATAAACCATCTATCCGTACACGACTCGGTTGTCGCCCCCCTAAGAAAACCGCATCTATTCGTCTATTGGTGGAGCCTTTTGCAAATTCGGCAGCGGGACGTCTACCGGGAATGGCCACAAAAGGCACAAAAACACAATTCGTGACTTTTGTGCTTTTTGTGGTTGGACAGCACTTTTCGCCAGGTCGCACCCGAAATTGAAAAAAGCAGAACCTCAGGTTTGCCGGCAAGATGACCTGCCCCGCTACGAATTTTGCAACTAGCCCTGGTGTTCATTCGTGTCGATTCGTGGTTCGTCGTTCTCCTTCGGGGATAACGCTTGGTTGCGTCGGGCAAGCCGGCTTCATCTTGATACCGGGTAATCGGTTCGACTAAAATGAGCGGGTTCATACGGACCCGGCTCTGTCTTGCCCTTTGGACTGAAATCCCGGACATCCTCGGCAGTCGGCGAAAGCACCGTGGATCGAGTCCCACCCGTCCTCTAGTAAGGAGGTGACGGCCAACCGTGAGCTTCCTGCACCCCCCAGGCCGGCCGTATCTCAGGAGCATGGTCTGTATGCTGACCTGCCTCGCAACGGCAGCCTTGGTCTTCAACCCTCTTCAGGCAGCCGGACCCGAGGAGAGCCCCCCTCTCGACTTCAACCGTGACATTCGGCCCATCCTTGCCGACAACTGCTATGCCTGCCATGGACCCGATCAGAACCAGCGCATGGCAGGTTTGCGCCTCGACTCCCAAGATTCCGCCCTGGGACGGCTGGACTCGGGCAATCTGGCCATCGTTCCCGGTAACCCGAAAGCGAGCCATCTCATCCGGCGAATCACCGCCGGGGACGAAGCTCTCAGGATGCCTCCGGTCTATTCGGGCAAGGAGCTGACCCCTCGGCAAATCGATTTGCTGACCCGCTGGATTCGCCAAGGGGCTCCCTGGAGCAAGCACTGGGCTTACGTGCGCCCGGAAAGGCCAACACTCCCGAAAGTGTCGGACAAGAGCTGGCCCGCCAACGGCATCGACCATTTCATTCTGGCCCGGCTGGAACGGGAAGGCATCCGTCCCTCGCCGGAGGCAGACCGCAGGACCCTCATCCGGCGCCTGACCTTCGACCTGACCGGACTTCCGCCCACGGTCCAGGAAGTCGAGAACTTTCTTTCCGATCGAAGCCCGGGGGCCTACGAAAGGGTGGTGGACAGGTTGCTGGCTTCGCCCCACTTCGGTGAGCGCATGGCCATGCACTGGCTGGACCTGGCTCGCTATGCCGACTCCGACGGATACCATGTCGACTTCCCCCGATCGATGTGGAAGTATCGCGATTGGGTGATCGCGGCTTTCAATGCCAACAAGCCCTTCGACCGGTTTACCATCGAGCAGTTGGCGGGAGACCTGCTGCCCAACCCCACCCTGGACCAGAGAATCGCCACCGCTTTCAATCGCAACGGAATGACCAGCACCGAAGGCGGCGCCGACGCCAGGGAATACCTCTCCAAGTACGTGATCGACCGGGTCAACACCACGACCACGGTCTGGTTGGGCTCCACCGTGGCCTGTGCCGAGTGCCACGACCACAAGTTCGACCCCTTTACCCAGCAGGAGTATTACCAACTGTACGATTTCTTCCACCAGATCCCCGAGAAGGGTCTGGACCGGGATCCCGCTCCTCCCTACCTAAGGCTGCCCTCCGAGGAGCAACGCACAAGGCTGAGCCAACTGGAGAAAACCATCCAGACCCTGGAAGCGAGCCGTCAAGCTCGACTCGACATGACCCATGACGGGCTGGACGAGGCACAGGCCGAATGGGAGGGAGAGCTGGCTCGAATCCATCGGACCCGCCAGGAACTGGAACTGAAGGAGTGGTCGATGATCGGGCCCTTTATCGCCCAGTCCGCCGAAGAGGCCTTCACGCGGTCCTTTCCGCCGGAATCGGAGCTGGACTTCTCCAAGAGCTATCAGGACGGCAGGTTGTCATGGAACGCTCGCCCGGACTGGGAGGACGGGAAAGCTCAATCGCTTTTGGGCAACAAGGCCGCCACTTACCTGCACCGGCGGATCGTTGCCGAATCCGCCCGCAAACTGAAATTCTTCGTGGCCACCACCGCCCCCTATGCCGACGGCCTCAAGGTCTGGCTGAACGGAGGGCTCGTTCTCGCCAAAGCCGTGGAGGGCTGTGAGCCGGCGGAATCGATCGAGGTGCAGGTGGACCTGCGGTCCGGAGCCAACGACCTGCTGCTGAAGCTCGTCAACTACGGTGGCGGCTACGGATTCTATTTCTCCCTGGATGCGCCCCTGGAGGACAAGCGCCTCATGCAGGTGATGTCGGCGGCAGCGAAGCCGGTGCTGGAAAGAGACGGTGCTGAAAAGACGGCCTTGAGGCACTATTTTCGCGAGAAAAACTCACCGCGCCTGCAGAGCCTCGGGCAGCAACTGTCCCAGCTGCGCAAGGAAAAGGAGGAGCTGGAGCAAGACATCCCCACCGTGCGGGTGATGGAGGAGATGGAGTACCGCAGGCCCACCCACATTCTGGTACGGGGAGACTACCGGAGTAAGGGCGAGCGGGTGTCGGCAGGCGTTCCCGAATTCTTGCCTTCCCTGCCCCCGGGAGAAGAGGTGGATCGCCTGGCCCTGGCTCGCTGGCTGGTCGACCCCGGCCATCCGCTGGTGGGACGAGTCGCGGTCAACCGCTTCTGGCAGCTCTTCTTCGGCACCGGGATCGTTCGAACGGCCAATGAATTCGGCACTCAGGGCGAGCCGCCCTCTCATCCCGGGCTGCTGGACTGGCTGGCCCGGGAGTTCGTGGACGGGGGCTGGGACGTCCAGTCCATGTTGAAGACCATTGCCATGTCGGCCACCTACCGGCAATCGTCCCGGTACCGCCCGGATCTTCTGTCCAGGGACCCTGGCAACCGATTGCTGGCCAGAGGCCCGCGCCTGCGACTGCCCGCCGAGGCCATCCGGGACAACGTGCTGGCCATCAGCGGCCTGATGGACCGGGACCGCCCCCCCGGAGGGCCGAGCGTCTATCCCTATCAGCCTCCCGGACTCTGGGAGAACAAGTCCTTCTACTGCCGCACCAAGTACGAGCAGAGCCAGGGAGAGGACCTCTATCGCCGCAGCCTATACACCTTCTGGAAGCGCTCGGTGCCCAATCCCATATTGCAGACCTTCGATGCACCCGACCGCGAGGTCTGCACCGTCAGTCGGGAGCGCACGGTAACTCCGTTGCAGGCGCTGATCACCTTGAACGAGACCACCTACGTGGAGGC
>JAPVWS010000172.1 GCA_027493295.1 Candidatus Versatilivorator vitaminiformans
CAGTTCCAAGCTTCCGGGTTCCAGCACCGACGCCCAGCAGGCGGCCGGATCCACCAACGTGGTCGTTTACAACGTCATGATCGACGTGGACAACCCCCAGTTGAAGCTGCGTCCCGCAATGACGGCCACGGTAACCTTCACCGTGGCCAGCGCGGAGGATGTCCTGAAGGTGGCCAACGTGGCTCTACGCTACCAGCCACCGGACAAGACTCCCGAGGAGGTTCGGGCCATGCTTGGGGGTGGCCCGCCCGGAGCGGGAGAGGGCTCGGCAGGGGCCGGCTCTTCCGAAGGCCGTGAGAATCCGGCAAGGTCCGGCGGTCGGTCCGGCATGGATCCGGAAAGGATGCGAGCCATGAGAGCCCGGATGGCTCAGGGAGGTGGAGGCCGCGGTTTCGGCGGACGCGGCATGGATCCGGAGCGGATGCGAGCCATGAGGGCCCGGATGGCTCAGCGAGGTGGTGGTGGACCCTTTGGAGGGGGCGGGCCCGGCATGCGTCGGGGAGGACCGGCCGGCGACGGCGCCAGGACGGTCATCGCACCGGCCATTCAGACCCAGTACGGCATCAATCCCGGTTTGAAGATCCGGTTCCCTCAGGCCGAAAAAGCGAAGTCTCGCCGGGGGGTGTTGTGGGTCCTCGATGCGGAGGGTCAACCCGAACCGCGCCGGGTCCGCTTCGGGATCACCGACGGCCGGGACACGGCGATTCTTGGAGGGAACCTGGAGGCAGGGGAAGAGGTCATCACCGGAGAGATGGAGAGCCGGGCCAGAGCCAGCAGTACCTCCTCCCCGTTCGGAGGGCTGTTCGGAAGCCGCAGACGAGCACCACAACGAAGTCAGCAAAGTCGACGCAGCGGGGGCCGCTAGCCCATGCAACACCTCATCAACTCCCTGGCCGAAAAGACGCCTTCGCTGGACCGGAACGGGGCAGCCGTCATCGCCCTGCACGAGGTCTGGAAGATTTACGACACCGGAGAGATCCGGGTCGAGGCCCTGCGCGGGGTTTCCCTGGAGATTGCCCGTGGGGAGTTCGTAGCCATCATGGGGGCCTCGGGATCGGGCAAGTCAACCATGCTGAACATTCTGGGTTGTTTGGATCGTCCCACCCGCGGCGTCTACCGCCTGGATGGCGTGGACGTCTCCACCTTCTCCCCTTCCCAGAGAGCCGACATTCGCAACCAGAACATCGGATTCATCTTTCAGACCTTCAACCTGCTGAGCCGGACCTCGGTCTGGGAGAACGTGGAAGCCCCCATGCTCTATTCCGGGACATCCAAGGCAGACCGGGCCGCTCGCATCGAAGAGGCCCTGGAGGTGGTCGGAATACCCGAGAAAGCCAAGGCGCTTCCCAACCAGCTCTCGGGAGGACAGCAGCAGCGAGTGGCCGCGGCCCGGGCCCTGGTCAACCGCCCGGCCATCCTGCTGGCCGACGAACCCACGGGCAACCTGGACTCGGCGACCTCGGAAGAGATCATGGCCTTCCTCCAACGCTTGAACTCGGAACAAGGAATCACCCTGGTCATGGTGACCCATGAGCAGGAAGTCGCCAACTATGCATCACGCCAGATCTACATGCGAGACGGTCAGATCCTGAGGGATGAGAAGACCTGACCACAACACCCACCGAGGGTTTCCTCCCAGGTCTCGATCGCCGTGGATACCGGAGCATTGACATGAACTACTGGATGATCCTGAAGATTTCCCTGAAGGCCCTGAACCGCAACAAGGTTCGTTCGGCCCTGACCATGCTGGGAATCATCATCGGCGTGTCGGCGGTCATTGCAATGGTGAGTCTGGGTGAGGGCGCACGGCGGCAGATTCAGGAAGAAATCGCCAGCCTGGGGGACAGCACCGTGTGGGTGAGGGCCGGCAGCCGTCGCTCCTGGGGTGTTCGCAGTGCCTCCGGAACCATGAATACCCTGAAAGCCGCGGATTTCGATGCCATGTTGAACGAATGTCCCGCCGTCAAGGCGGTCAGTCCCAGCGCCAGGTCGATGGCCCAGGTGGTATTTGGCAACCAGAACTGGAATACCCGAATCGAGGGATACAACGAACTGTATCCGGACATGCGGAATTGGACCATTGCGCAAGGCAGTTTCTTTGACGATTCCCAGGTCAAGGCGGCCGCCCGGGTGGCCGTGCTGGGCAACACCGTCTGGCAGGAACTCTTTGCCGGCAGCGACCCCGTTGGACAAACCATTCGAGTCAAGAATCTCTCCTTTCAAGTCATCGGAACCTTCAAGGCAAAGGGATACAATTCCTGGGGCCGCGACCAGGACGACGTCATCATCGTTCCCTACACCACCGTGCAGAAGAAGTTTCTGGGGGGAGCGCTCCACGTGGAGTCGGGCCTGGTACAGGCAGTCAATTCCCGGGCCACCTACGCGGCCGAAGAGCAGATTCGTGCCCTGCTGCGCCAGCGGCACCGCCTGGGCCCCTTTCAGGACGACGACTTCATGATTCGCAACCTCAGCGAGATTGGAGAAGCGGCGGAAGCGACCAACCGGATGATGGGGGGATTGCTGGCGGTCATTGCCTCGGTGTCCTTGTTGGTGGGAGGGATCGGGATCATGAACATCATGTTGGTGGCGGTCTCGGAGCGCACCCGCGAGATCGGCATCCGCATGGCCATCGGGGCACGACCCAGCCATGTCCGCATCCAGTTCCTCTCGGAATCGATCGGCCTGTGTCTGCTGGGCGGGATCCTGGGCCTGCTGCTGGGAGTGGCGGTTTCCGTAGGCATCCCTCTATGGCTGGGCTGGCCCACCGTGATCTCGATCAATTCGGTCATCATTTCGATCCTTTTCTCGGCCGCCATCGGAATCTTCTTCGGCTACTATCCGGCCCACAAGGCGGCTGCGCTGGATCCCATCGAAGCGCTCCGCTACGAGTAGTTTCAGCACACCGGCCGGGGGCGGATGGACACACGCGTCCCCACCTCCGGATATCCCGGACCTTTTCGCCTCCCAAATTCGGCGGATATTCTTTTTTGTGGGGCTACAGATCTTCGAAAAAGCGGTGGTCGGTTACGTAGGAAAACCCGTCGGAGATCTCTCGTATGTAGAGTTCGGCCTTGAGCACCTGGATGCATCCCTCGACCAGGACCCGGTCCAGGGGCCATTGGTTGTCCTTGGCTATCTGGTTGGCTTTCTCCAAGGCAAGCTCGGTCAATTTGAAATGCCCCTTGCAGGTGGCTCGTCCGTTGTGAACCTTCCCCGCAAACTTGTGAAATTTGCCATCGACCTCCACCCAGTTCTCCATGGACAGGGTGTAGTGCTTCTCCAGAAATTGAAATTCCTTTTTCATCGGTACCTCGGGTAGCTGCTTTGCCCCGATATCAGCGGCTTGCCGATGGAAGTGTAGCCCAGATTGCGCGCCGGGCAAATTCCTTTTTCCGAGTGGTACAATACAACCCCCAAAGGAGCGACACTGATGGAACCTGTCCTGCGCTACATCCAACGGAACCGGGATCGCTACATAGCAGAACTGAAAGAATTCCTGACTATTCCCAGCATCAGCAACAACGCCGAGAACCGCGCCGACATGGAGCGCTGCGCCGC
>JAPVWS010000173.1 GCA_027493295.1 Candidatus Versatilivorator vitaminiformans
TCCCCCTATTATATGGGGGATGGCAGTGGATTTCAAGGGATGTTCGTAGTAAGCCAAGCCACGGCGAATCCCATATAAGACACTCATAATTAAAACGGTTATAGACTCTAATGGACGACGATAAACATCACTGGAATATATAGGGCCGTTGCGGCGGCGACGGCGGGTGATCGTGGCGTGGGGCGGGGTTTTTTGGAGAGGCAGTGCGTTCCTGAACGGGTGCTTCTTATTTGCCGCATTCGCGGCTAGGTTGGCGCAGAACCCACACGACCCCGGGCTGCCGCCCGGGGCTACACGAGGCCGCTGCTTTGCAGCTCTATAAGGATGGCCTGTAGGTGGCGTCTCGCCCGGTAACCCACGCCAACCGCAGCTTCGCAGCTCTCACCTAACCCACGACACTGCAGAGGGGAACGTGCTTTTTTTGTGGAATAGTGCCCCAGGCGGCAGCCCGGGGATTCGAGACGCGCGGCGAAGCCGAGGCAGCATTTGGCCGTGGGCGTGAGCCGGGCGTCAGCCGGGCTTGTGCCCGGCACGAGCCATTGGTAGAATTCCGCGCAATGTCCGAACCAATTTCATCCGATCGCTCCCAGCTTCCGGCAGCCGTGCCTTTGGGCACACGTCTGCGTGTTGCCCTGGAGCTGCTGTTCGGTCTGCGTCCGGCCGACCTGCAGACAGCCAGGATCTACGCCGACGCGCAATTCGCCGGCCACTCCCTTGTCGTCAGGTGGGCGAAGCTGGTGGGGTGGGCCTGGCGCCAGATGTGGGTCACGATCCCGGACGCCGACCGGGATCTGGTCATCGAAGGCAGGATTTCCAGGACCCCCATGTGGTTGATCGACGCCAATCCGCTGGCCAACCACCCCTGGGAAAGCGACCCTTCGGCCCGACTGCCGGAGGAGGTGGACACGGTGGTGATCGGCGCCGGCTTCACCGGTGCAGCCGTGGCTTACCACTGGGCCCGCAGGGCTCCGGACGACCGCCGCCTGCTGGTGCTGGAGATGGATGATCCCGCCAGCGGCAGCTCGGGACGCAACGAGGGGCTGGTGGTGATGGGCCGCTACTTCAAATATGTTTACGACACCGTGCTGGAAGGATTGCAGAGGCTGCGTCCCGATCTGGAACGGGACCAGCAGCAGCGCCTGGCTCGTCAATTCGCCCGGGTCTATTGTGTAGGGGCCTACCGCAACGCCGAAATGATCGAGAAGACCATCCGGAGCGAGGGCTTCGACTGCGACTATTCCCGCTCGGGTTGGGTTCAGGGACAGGATGCCCTGGGGCAGGAGGGGCTGGAGGCGTCGGTGAAGATGGCGGTCGAAACCGGTTTCACCGACTGGACTTCCATCGGTCCCGAGGAGGTCCTGGAGCGCAGCGGCATGCGGGTGGATCATCCGGCCGGGTTTTCGCGGGCGGCGGCTTCCTGGCATCCGGCCAAGTGGGTCTGGTGTCTGCTGGGAGCGGCGCTCGGAAAGCCGAGCATGGAACTGATGACCCGAACGCGGGTGACAGGGGTCGAGGACGAGGGCGAGCTCTATCGCGTGTCCACCACCCGAGGCTCCCTTTTATCCCGCCACGTGGTTTACGCCACCGAGTCCTACACTCCCAGGATCTATCCGCCGCTGCACGACTGCATCCTGCCCATGCAGCAGCAGGCAGCCAGCGGCGACGGCGGGCCCGAAAACATGAAGCCCCACGTGGGGATCAGCGGCTCCTGGTACTTCGCCGGACGCTACGCCCGCCGCGTCCTTTTCGGTTCCGGCGGCCCCCGCGTCCCCGATCGGGAGGCGGGCCGCAACCAGCCCTCACGTTTCCTCACCCGGTTCGTGGCGGCGGAGATGAAGAAGCAATTCGGTCCCTTTCGGCTCCGCATGGCCAATGAATGGAGCGGCACGGTGAGCTATACGCCGGATGAATATCCCATCGTCGGGCTGCTGGACGGGAAGCGCCGGCACATCATCGGCGGAATGGCCGGCTCCGGCAGCGGGGTGTCCTTCAACGGCGGCCGCTGTATCGTCAACCGCATCCTGGGCCTGGACGACGAGCCCGACGACTATCCCCCCGCCTACTTCGCTCCCAGCCGCCTCATCGATCCCGCCCGACACACCTGGCCGGATATCGAACGGTAGGGGCAACCCTTGTGGTTGCCCGACTATTCTCCCGCCCCGTCATTCGGCGCCATCCCTCGGCAATTTACTGATCGATGCGGTAGATCGGATCGAGTCCGCGGGCCACCCGGTCCAGGTTCTCGGCCGCCATGGCGGCTCGCCGCTCGGCCGTCTCCTGGGTCTGGCCGGCAATGTGGGGCGCCGCCACCACGTTGGGGAGCTGAAGCAGCGGGGAATCCGGATCGACGGGCTCCTCGGCGAAGACGTCCAGGCCGGCGCCGGCCAACTGTTTTTCGATCAGGGCGGCATAGAGGGCTTCCTGGTCCACCAGGGCTCCTCGAGCCACGTTGATGAGGTAGGCGGTCGGTTTCATGAGACGGAGCCGGCGGGAGTCGATGGTATGCCGGATTTCCCGATTGAGATGGAGGTGCAGCGAAAGGTAGTCGCTGTGAGCGATCATCTCGTCCAGTTGGTCGGGTCCGCCCACGAAATCGACTCCAAACTCCTCCTGTTCCTCCCGGGAGACGGACCGGATGTCAATGGCCGAAATCTTCATGGAAAAGCTCCTGGCCCGCCGCGCCAGCTCGATGGCGCTGGCGCCGAAGCCCACCAGGCCCAGACGCCGGTTTTCCAGGTCCAGTCCCTTGGGTCTACCCACCACCCGGTCCCGGAGAAGAGCCTGGGCTTCCGGCCAGCGGCGGGACACCATGATCATGAGCATCAGGGCGCATTCGGCCAGGGAGACGGCGCTGGATCCGCCGGGGGTGTTGGCGACCGGGATCCGCCTCTCACGCCAGTAGTCCACGTCGAAGTTGTCGAATCCTGTGCTGACCAGCTGCCACAACTTGACCGAACCGGCCAGAAGGTCGGCCAGCGGCTTCTTGTCCTTGGGGCCGCCCAGGTCCAACACGGCATCCACTCCCTGCAATTGCGGGGCCGGGTCCTGCCGGGGGTCGAAGCGGACAACCTGGTGACGGGGGCCGATCAACTTCAATGCCTCCTTCTCCCAGAAGTCGGGAGGGGGCGTGGCAAGCAAGAGAACCTTGATAGAGGGAGCCATGGGATGAACCTCCTGGTTGGATGGACTAGCGAGGCGGAGACTCGGACCGACACGCGATTACGGGAATAGAGATATCCACGAAGGGAATTGTTGATTTCTGAGCCTTTTGCACAATTCGGCGGCGGAATCTTTGTCGGGGATGGCCACAAAAGGCACAAAAGCGCAAAGAGAGCGGAACGATATCAAAATTCGTTTTGTGACTTTTGTGCTTTTTGTGGTGAACCTGCATTTCTCACCAAGTCGCAGCCGATATTGCAATGGGCTCTAGTTTGTTTCAGGTAAATGCAGGCTAGCCGGCCGGGAAGTGCCTGGCCAGATCGTGCTTGTTGACCTTGCCCATCACGTTGCGGGGCAGCTCGTCCATCTGCAGGAAATGTTGGGGCACCTTGTAGACAGCCAGCCTGGCCTTGGCCCACAGGCGCAGGCGGTCCGGATCGGGGGACCGGCCGGAGCGGGGAACCAGCGCCGCCGCCACGCACTCTCCCCATTCCCTGTCGGGAAGTCCGACTACGGCACACTCGGCAATGTCCGGGTGGGTCAGCAACACCTCTTCGATTTCCAGGGCCGAGACCTTGTATCCTCCGGTCTTGATGATGTCCACGCTCTGGCGGCCCAGGATGCGGTAGGAGCCCTTCTCCACCACGGCCACGTCACCGGTCCGGAACCAACCGTCCGTGAACGCTGCCCGGGTTTCCTCCGGTCTTCTCCAGTACTCCTCGAAGACACCGGGTCCCCTGACCTGGATCTCCCCTGGAGTGCCGGACTCGACCGGTTTCCCCTGGTCGTCCACCAATCGCACCTGGACGCCCGGAAGGGGTGTGCCCACGTATCCCGCCCGCCTTTCGCCCTCCAGGGGGTTGGAGAGGGCCATCCCGATCTCGGTCATGCCATAGCGTTCCAGCAGCCGATGGCCGCTGATCTGCTGCCACTTCCGCAGCACCTGCACCGGCAGCGCCGCCGAGCCCGAGACCATCAGGCGCAGCTTGGAGCAGGCCTGAGACCAGATCTTTCGCCGGGAGGCAGGCGAGGCCTCCCAGGCGGTGATCAGCATGGAATAAACGGTCGGTACGGCCATGAACAGCGTCAGGGGGCTCCGGACGAATCGCTCCCACACCTCGCCGGCCTGAAATCCGGGCAGCATTTCACAGGTGGCGCCCGACCGGAGAGCGCAGCACAGAACATTGACGATGCCGTGCACGTGGTGCAGGGGAAGGACATGCAGGATATGGTCCTGCGGTTGCCATCCCCAGGCCCGGATCAGTGTCTCGATCTGGGCCTCGAGGTTTCCATGGGTGGAGACTACTCCCTTGGGCCGGCTGGTGGTGCCGCTGGTGTAGACGATCATGGCCCGTCGCGAGGGAGGGATGGAGGGCAGCCGCACCGAGGCGGAGTCCGGTTCCGGAGGAGCGTCGTCCATTACGGCCACGTCGCACCTGCGGGCGACCGGACGGATCCTTTCCGCAAGGGAATTGTGGACGACGACCAGGTGGGCTCCGGAGTCCCGGATGACGTATTCCCACTCCGGCGGAGGATGGGAGGTGCAGAGCGGCACGGCAATGCCGCCGGCTCTCCAGATTCCCCACTGGGTGGCCACGTGGGAAAACCCCGGGGGCAGCAGGAAGGCGACTCTCTTTTCCTCGAGGTCGGCGGCTCCCTGAAGCAATCTCCCCGCCGCACCGGCCGACGCCCGCAGCAGATCGCGGTAGGAGAAACAGGTGCCCTCGGCCAAAACGGCAGTTCGGTCGGGATGCTGCCGGGCCTGTTGGACCAGTCCTGGTTCCATGGAACGTTTCCCGGGAAGACAAGAGTGCTGACGGCTATGGGGCCTGGATTCGGCCCCGGTCAAAACCGCTGGGTGACGGTCAGCTTTACCCTGCGCCCCCGGGGGTTGTGCGTCAGGGAATCGAAGGCCAGCTCGGTGTTCACAAGGGGAGGCCGCTGGTCGGCCAGGTTCAGTGCGGAAACGGTCACCGTCGTTCCGGAATCGGGAATCTGCCACCGGAAGTTCACATCGAAGGTCAGGAATTTTTCGATCCGGCTGTAAGCGGCCACGGTGTCCCGATCCTCGTATCCCGAGATGTAGTGCACCCCTCCGATCAGGCCGTAATGCCTCCAGTGATAGCCCAGGCTGCCGTGAGTCCTCCAGCGGGGCAGGGGAGGCGCCAGCGGGTTGGTTCGGTTCAGATAGCCGGCCGCCTGCTCCCTGGGACGCAGTACCAAGTCGTTGTGGAGGAGAGCTTCCACTTCAAAGTCCAGGGTGTGATTCCCGTCCAGGCGGCCGACCAGCACGCCCGGTCCCATGAGCCTGCGGCCGCCCAGGTGCCAGTCGATCCCCGATGTCTTGATGCCCGGCCAGTTGATGTGGTGCACTCGGATTCTCTCGATGTCGACCGGATCGCAACTGCCGTCGTTGCGGTTGCCGGGACAGAAGATCCGATCCTGCACCGCGCTTCGAGTGGCCGGGTCGGCGTAGGCGGAAGCCAGGGCGGCATGGGGCAGGACCCCGATGGGGTTGTTGAAGTCGAATCCCCAGTAGTCCAGGGTGAAATCGAAGTCGGGGTCGCGCTTCACGATCACGCCCACGTTGTAGGTGAGCGCATCTTCCGGAAGCAGAGCGGTGCTCCCGGAAGTGCTGATGGCCTTCCAGGTCCCGCTGGCGGCCACGTAGTCCGTGGTGGTGACCAGGTCCTCGTTGAGGTCGTCCACCGAGGGAGTGCGGAAGGAGGTTTGCACCGTGCCCCTCAGCGCCACCAGGTTGCTCAGTTGCACGCGTATGGAGGTCTTGGGGTCGAAGCTGTCGGCGAACTCGTAGCGCTCGTAGTGGGCGGCCACCTGGGCATCCACCCTCTCGCCCAGCTTGAGAGCCAGTTCCACGAAGGTCACGTGCGTTCCCTGCCGGTCGTCGTAGGGATGGGCGCCGGAGGTGAAGGTGAAGGAGCCGGTTTGCACCGGACAGGTGGTGTCTCCCGGAACCGGGCAGGGATTGATGTCCAGGTTGCCGGCGGCGTTGGGGGTCGTTCCCACGTCCACCAGCCGGTACTGATAGCCCACCGCATAGCTGGCCACGCTGGAATGCAGTATGCCGTTCAGGGTTGCGTCGGTCGTCAGCAGGCTGGCCCGGTTGACGAAGGTGACGTCCTCGTTGATCCATCCCAGCAGTTCGGGACTGTTGGCCAGCTCGGGACGAAACTCGGGGTTTTGGGTGTCTCTGAACCGGGAGCCCGGCTGGGCCGAGAATCCGATGGCGTTGCTGAAGGGGTTGTAGTAGGAGCAGTCGCCCCGCCCGGGAGCGACGCCCTCGGGGACGGGACCGAGGGCCATTCCGGAGGGCGCTGTCGGGTCCCGCGCCACCTTGACGCCGCAGTTGGGGCCGCCGAAACCCCGATAGGCCAGGAACTTGCGATGGGCCCATTCCCCCGGATGGCTCAGCTCCCCCCTGGCGTCGGAGTAGGTTGTTCCCAGATCGTAGAAGAGTCCGGTTTCGGCGATCTCTCCCCCCACCGATCCTCCCAAACGCCTGGTGCGGGACTGCCGGGGCGAGCTGCGCCCGGGCCCGGAGTTCCCGACCAGGCGGCCGAAGAAATACCAGGGCTCTTCTCCGGTGAGGTCCAGCGGCTCGCCGGCGCTGCTGGGCATCATCGGGTATTGGCTTACAAATGCCCGTCTGCCCGGGTGATCGGCGCCGATCACCTGCAGGCCGTCGAAAATCGACACGGGCGGGAAGGACGGGGTGGTCTCCCAGTCGGGAATTCGCGCATCGGCGTATAGCATCTCCAGGTGATAGTTCTTGTTGTCACCGAAGGTCCCGTTGATCTCGGCGAACCCCCGACTGTGTTGCTGGGCGTAGATCAGGCTGTCCCAGGGCTGGTAGCGGAAGCGGCAGGTGCGGGAGCCGTTGTCCGTGAATCCCCCCATTGCATCGCAGCCCGGGTCGATGAAGCGGGGGGCTTCCACCAGAGCCGAAATTCCCGTGGCCCCGGTCTGGGGCACGATGAAGGCGCCGGGATTGCCGGTCCCCGACCATCCCCACCACCACCCGGGGTAGGGGCGCAACGACCAGCCGGTCTCCTCGGCTCCGAAGTGGCCGGTGCGCTTGTGTTCCATGGCCACCACCAGGTGGGCCGAGGAGCCGAACTTCCTGCCCCAGATCCCGCCCAGCATTCCGTCCTTGGAACCGGAAAAGTGGTCGTAGGAAGCCGTGACTTCGAAGCCCTCGAACTGACTGCGGGTGATGAAATTGACTACGCCGGCGATGGCGTCCGAGCCGTAGACGGCGCCGGCGCCCTCCTTGAGGACATCGATCCGGTCGATGGCGATGTTGGGAAAGGCGTTCACGTCCACGAAGCGGCCGCCGGCAAGCCGGGCCGGCAGGTAGGTCTGTCTCCGTCCGTTGAGCAGCACCAGGGTGCGAGAGGCCCCCAGGGAGCGCAGGTTCACGTTGGCCACCGTTTCGGCAATGCCGGTCGAGGTGCCGTTGTACCAACTGTTGGACTCGCCCAGCACGCCGCCGCTGACACTCATGTTCTTGAACAGCTCCACCACCGAGGGCGATCCCTGCTGGGAGAGGGATTCCCGGTTGATGATGGAGACCGAATTGGGCGAGTCGATAGGCGTTTCGCGGATCACGGTACCCGTAACATCGATTTCGGTGTAGATGATGTCGCTCTCATCGGTCAGCAGGATGTCGGTGTCGTCTTCCGCAGCGGCAGGGTCGGCGTATTCCTCTTGTTCGCCGCGGTCGGTCTCGCCGGTGTCCTGATCGGGCGCCGGCTGGTCTTGCGGGGAAGTTGCGGGGCTTGAGGCAACAGCAGGCTCCCCGAAGAGCACCAGGAGAATAACCAGGCCGATGGTCTGCGCGAGTCGGTGGTTCATGGGTTTTCCGGAATCGGTGAGGGCGGTGTCAGGGACTCGGTGGGTCAGGGCGATTCTCGCTGGTGCTTTCCCGGCTCTTGTAGTTGCCGTCGAAAGCGTCTCCAGTATAATCGAAGCGTTCGGTTCGATACCATTGGATGCGGACCGGGAGCGGAATCATGGCCGTCACCGGTATTGAAGGACTGAAGATCATTCCAACCGGCGGAGCCCTGGGCGCCGAGATTCGGGGAGTGGACCTGGCCAGGCCGCTGACGGCGGATGCGGCGGCGATCATTCGCCAGGCTCTCCGGCAGCACTGTCTGATCTACTTCAGAAAGCAGCGCATCAGCGAGCGGAACCAGGTGGATTTCACCCGGCATTTCGGCAAACCCGTGGAGCACGTGCGCAAGCAGATGGATCGTCCCGTCAAGGAGATTTTCCTCATCTCCAATCTCAAGAAGAACGGACAGCCGATCGGAGCCCTCAGCAACGAGGAAATCGGTTTTCATTCCGACCTGTCCTACCTGCCCCAGCCCGGGACCATCTCGACCCTCTACGCCGTAGAGCTTCCCGAGGGCGGCGGTGGCGCCACCCGGTGGTGCAATGGATACGCTGCCTACGACGCTCTGGACGACGGGCTCAAGGCGCGCCTGCGGGGGCTGAGAGCCGTCCATCGACACTCGGTGGAAGCGCAGAATCGTCCCTATCCGGTGTCTCACCCCCTGGCATGCACCCATCCGGAGACAGGCCGCAAGGCCCTCTACCTGGGTCCCCACCTCACCAAGTACGTTGTCGGGTTCGAATCCTCCGATAGCCGGCGACTGCTGGACCTTCTATTCAGCCACATCGAGCTCCCGCGCTTCGTCTGGACACACCACTGGCAGATCGACGACCTGGTGATCTGGGACAACCGCTGCACCATGCATCGCCGGGAAGGGTTTCCCGGCCGGGAACGCCGTCTCCTCAAGCGAACCCAGGTCTTCAACGACCAGACACCCCGGGAATGAGCCGGGACCAACCTGCCGTCCGCCGGACGCCGCGATTAATTCGGACTGAAACAGGGGTGTTTCGGACCAGTGGAGAGTGAAGAGTGGAGAGTGGAGAGTGGTAAGCCGAGCGTTTCGGGAACAGGCAAGCACCTGATGATCTGGCGGCGTTTATTTGGAGGAATGCGCCGAGACCCGCAAGAAGCTTTGCGTGTCGATTAAATAGCTCTTCACTCTCCACTCTCCACTATCCACTACTCACCTAGTCGCACCCCCGCCCAATGCGACGGTACGGATCGTACAAAGCAAGAAACGGGTTGTTTCAGGAAAGCGGCTCCACCAGATGGGGCAGGGTATGTCCGATTTCGTCCCGGATGACCAGGTCGGCCAAGCCGTCCAGCGGGGTTTCGGTCCGGTTGAGGATGATGAGCCTGGCTCCCGACTGCTTGGCCAGAAGGGGAAGGGAGGCAGCCGGCTCCACCACCAGGGAGGAGCCCACCGCCAGGAAGACCTCGCAGGCCCGGGCGGCCCGCTGGGACCGATCCAGCACCTCCAGGGGAAGGGCCTGGCCGAAGGAAACGGTGGCGGGCTTGAGCAGTCCCGCGCAATGGGTGCAGCGAGGCGCCAGCTCACCCTTGCCGACCCGTTCCACGGCCTCAACCATCGAGATCCTTCGGTCGCAGCCGAGGCAGGCCGCTTCGGCCGTGGTCCCGTGGAGTTCCAGGATCAGCTTGCTGTCCAGGCCCGAGCGGCGATGGAGGCCGTCGATGTTCTGGGTGATCATGGCCAGCAGCTTGCCCTGGCGGGCCAGCTCGACAAAGGCCAGGTGGCCGGGGTTGGGAACCGCATCCCGCATGGCCGGCCAGCTCTCCACCTTCTGCCGCCAGTATTCGACGCGGTCGGCTTCGTTGTTGAGGAATTCCTGGTAATAGACGGTGCGATTACGCGCCCAGACCCCGTTGGGACTGCGAAAATCGGGGATTCCCGACTCGGTCGAGATTCCGGCTCCGGTAAAGCCGGCCACCGAGTGGCTTTCCGCGATCCAGCCTCTGCCTTGCTGCAGGTCCATCGGTTAGCTGTTCTCGGCGCCAGCCGGGCTACGCCAGCACGGGCTGGATGACCTCTCCCCGCACGCCGGTGAGGCGTTGGTCCAGCCCCTGGTAGAAGTAGGTGAGCCTGGTGTGGTCCAGCCCCATCAGGTGCAGGATGGTGGCGTGCAGGTCGGACACGTGGCAGCGCTGCTCCACGG
>JAPVWS010000174.1 GCA_027493295.1 Candidatus Versatilivorator vitaminiformans
TTCGTCTACTTTCACGAAGGCGATGTCGTCCGCCACCCCCTGGTGCAACGGATCGTTCGCGCGTACGACGCCCACCAGTCGGAGAAGCCCGCCCCCGCGTCTGCGCCGGACGGCCTCCCGGGCTCCGCCCTGACCCCTGAACAACCCAAATAGACGGCGCCATGCCGATGATTGAACCAGGACGTCATTGATGCCCGAGGCCCTTGTTCTCAACCGCCAGCGCCGGCATGCGGTCCCGCTGAAACAGCTCCGCCGGTTCGCCCTGGGGCTTGCCGGTCGGGCCAGGGCGGATGCCGTTGACTTCAGCGTTGTTTTGACCACCGACAGGACCATTCGCCGCTACAACTGCCGCTTTCGGGGCAAGGACGAACCCACCGATGTCCTGTCTTTCCCGGCGCAGGATTCCCACCCGGCCGGCGTTGACAATCCCTACCTGGGTGATATGATGATTTCCGTTGAAACCGCCTACCGACAAGCCCTCAAGCGCAATCACTCCCTCGAGCGGGAGATCCGCACGCTCATGATTCATGGCTGGCTCCACCTGCTGGGCTTCGACCATGAGCGCGACCAGGGGCAGATGCGCCGCAAGGAGCTGAGGCTACAGAGAGAACTCCTATGATCACGGCCGGAGTGCTGCTGGCAGCCCTCCTCTTCCTGCTGGTCCTGACGCTGCTGTCAATCCTTGAGATGAGCCTGAGCCGCACCAACAAAGTGGCCATGCGGCGAATGGTGGAAAAGCTGTCTCCCGATGCGGCAGGGCAAATCAAGCAGTTGATGGACAGCCGCCTGGAGAGCCAGGTGGACGTCTACGTGGGGATCCAGGTCTGCAGCGTTTCCATTGCCATCGTCCTGACGGGATACCTGCACTCGCACTTCCACAGCTACCTCACGACCCTGCCGGCAGCTTTGGGTCTCATGTTTCTGGTGGTGGTGATCTTCAGGCAGTTGATCCCCAGGATCTGCACCTTCCACAAGCCCGAAAGGGTGGTCCTGACACTGCTGCCCAGCTATCGTCTGCTGCGCCCCGTCTTGAAAGTGCTGGCCTATCCGCTTGCGTCCAGCTTGCGGCTGTTTCGTCGGTTCAATGCCCCCGAGGCCAAGGAGGAAAAGACGGAGCAGCACATTGAAGAGGAAATTCAGGCCTTTATCGACGTGGGCCAGGAAGAGGGAATCCTGAAGAAGGGAGAAGAAGACCTCATACAGTCAGTGGTCGAATTCGGGGAAACGGCGGCCGGGGACATCATGGTTCCTCGAACCCACATGGTGACCATCAACGTCAACGCCACCCCCGGGATGCTCAAGCAACTGATCACCTCTACCAAGCACTCGCGGGTTCCGGTGTACCGGGACCATGTGGAGAACATCGAGGGATTTGTCTATCTGAAAGACCTGATCGACATCTGGGACACCCCGGTGACTCTCGACAACCTGGAGAGCCTGGTGAGGCCCATCCAATTCGTTCCCGAGACCAAACGGGTTGCCGAGTTGCTGGCGGAATTGCAGCGACAGTCCTCCCACATGGCCATTGTGGTTGACGAGCATGGAGGCGTGGCCGGGTTGGTGACCATCGAGGATATCCTGGAGGAGATCGCAGGAGAGATCCATGATGAAGACGAGGTCGCGGAGAACTCGCCGCTGGCCAGGGACGCCAACGGTTCCTACCTGATTCCGGGGAATACGGCTATCGAGGAGGTTGAGGACCTGTTCCACATCAGGCTGCACAGCGAGGAGACCACTACCGTGGCCGGCTTCCTCACCTCGGTGTTCGGCAGGGTCCCACGCAAAGGGGAGAAGTACGACACCCAGGGAGTCCTCTTCGAGGTTCAGGAGGCCGACCACCGCAGAATCAGCAAGTTGCTCGCCCGGCAGACCGCTCCGCCCCAGCTCGGTCGGTGAGTCGAGGTGCCCTGAAACCCATGACAGCCAAGGAAGACCTCCCGGTTCAAATGCTATCTCCCGGGGGCTCGCTCGGCGAGACGGGGAATGCCGCATTCAAGTCGGGATTCGTCACGCTGATCGGCCGTCCCAATTCCGGAAAATCCACCTTGCTCAACCACCTCCTGGGGGAGAAGGTGTCCATCGTCTCCAACAAGCCTCAAACCACCCGGCATAAAATTCTGGGCATCCATACCCAGGCAGCAGGACAAATCATCTTTGCCGATACTCCGGGAGTCCACAAGCCCGGATATGAACTGAACCGGCGTATGATGCGGGCGGTTTACGATGCTCTGGAGGGCATCGATTTGCTGCTGGCCATGGTGGACGCCACCACCTCATTCGGTTCCGGCGACCGCTACCTGCTGGAGTTGATCAAGCAGCGGGGCCTGCCTACGCTGCTACTGCTCAACAAGATCGATCTGCTGGCCAAGGCCAGGTTGCTTCCGCTTATCGATTTCTATTCCAGGCAGTTCCAATTCGCCGAAATTATTCCCGTTTCCGCCCTGAAGGGGGACAACCTGGACCTGTTGCTGGAACAGATCCTGAAGTACCTTCCGACGGGACCGGCCTATTTCCCCGACTCTCAGTTCACCGACTCGCCGGAGCGCTTTCTGGCGGCCGAAATGGTTCGGGAGAAGGTGGTCAGGCATACCGAGCAGGAACTCCCCTATTCCACTATCGTGGTTCTGAAGCGATTCGAAGAGGACGAAGAGGCCTCTACGGTTCGTATTTATTGCGACATCTGTGTGGAGAGAGAATCCCAAAGGAAGATCGTCATTGGGCGCCAGGGACAGAAGCTGAAGACCATCGGCGCCGCGGCCCGCAAAGACATTGAACGACTGCTGGGGAAGCCGGTCTATCTGGATCTGTTTGTAAAAGTGCGAGCCAAATGGCGTGACGATCCTCGGTTTCTGGACAGGGAGCTTGAGGCTCGTTAGACGTCATTCCCCCGTGCTGTCCAATTCCTGCCCGTGGTCAACCCCCGTCTTCTCATGATCCGCCCGGAATGAAAGTCAACGAGATCTATCGCAGCATCCAGGGAGAGTCCTCCTATGCGGGGTTGCCTTGCGTATTCGTGAGGTTGACCTACTGCAATCTGCGGTGTTCCTATTGCGACACCGAGTACGCGTTTTATGAGGGCAAGGACTACACCGTCGAGGAGGTTTTGCGGGAGGTAAAGTCTTTCGACTGTCCCTTGGTCGAGCTCACCGGGGGAGAACCGCTGCTGCAGGAGGAGGTCTTTCCGCTCATGGACGAACTGGTCGGCAGAGGTTACACGGTGCTGCTGGAAACCGGGGGCAGCCTGGATGTCGGCCAGGTCAATCCCGGGGTCGTCAAGATTCTGGATTTGAAGTGCCCCGGGAGTGGAGAATCGCAGCGCAACCTTTACGGCAACCTGGCCAAGCTTCAATCCCGGGACGAAGTGAAGTTCGTGATCGGCGATCGAGCCGACTATCTGTGGGCCAGAAAGTCCTTGCAGGAACACCAACTCACCGAACGCTGTTCGGTCCTTTTCTCGACCGTATTCGAGAAGCTGCCCCCGCGGCAGTTGGCGGAGTGGCTCCTGGAGGACAACCTGAAGGTACGCCTGCAACTGCAGTTGCACAAGTACATCTGGGACCCGGAGGCCAGAGGGGTTTGACCCGCATTTCTCGCCAGGGCATGCCCAGCGCCGTGTGTAACCGCAAGACGTACCAATCAGGCCGATGAGGTGCTGAGCATAGATGGACTTTCGCCTATGAATCGAGCGGCCTGGTGAGAAATGCGGGTTAAGGGGAACAGGAAAAGACCTAAAAGGAGGGGACGGCGTAGTAGCCCTTGCGGCTCTTGACCGTGAGGTTCTTGATTCGATTGCTCTCCACGTAAACCCGGATCCTGCGGAAGGAGACCGTATCGGGCAAGGTGTTGGGAATGTAACCCAACACGTACTGGTTCCTGGCTGACCGGGTGATGATCGGATAGGTCCGGGCCAGGCGGTCGGCCTTGAACGGAAACAGCATCTCTCCCCCGGTGGCATTGGCATACTTCGCTACAGCGCCTCCGGTGAGGACCGATCTCACCGGAGTAATCCCGTAGACCACGATTTCAGCCCTCAGCAAGGCCTCCACGGTGTCCTCGTAGGAGTTTCGGTTGCCGGGGGCATTTCGGCCCTCCGAAATAACGAGAATCATTTTTCGCCGTTCACGCGACCGCCGCCGGCGCAAGGCCTGGACGGCCGCGAACACGGCATCGTGAATGTGGGTGTTCCAGGTCTTGGGCGGTTGCACCGTTCCCCGAGCGTTGTCCAGTTCGATGCCTCCCACGGACGTTTTCCGGGAGAAGGGCCCACTGGTCATTGCCGGTGAATGGGGCTCCCAGTTAATCTTGTCTCTCAAGGCCTCCAGAACCTTCCTCTTGTCCAGGGTGAAATCCAGGAGTTGGTTGGGGGTGTGGTCGAACTTGATAACGGCTATCTCGTCAAAAGCGCTGAAGGACTCGATCAGGGCCAGCAGCGTGGCCTCCAGTCTCGACTGGGCCTGGGAATTGAGCGTGCGGTCGATCAGAAGCACGGCCGACAGCGGTAGCGGGTCAGAAGAGAAATAGGTGAGTCTCTGCAGCACGTCTTCCTCAAAGACTCGAAAGTCTTCCCTCTCCAATCCGTAGAGCGGTTGATCGTTGCTGTCCCGGACGGAAACCGGCACCAGCACCAGGTTGACCGGGATTCTCAGAGTGAAGGAGTCCTGCTCTGTGCCCCCGCCCGGGGGGGACTGGGCAGGCAGTTGCAGACCCGTTGACAGGCTGAGGGCAATCAGGCAACCGAGAATCGAAAGCCTTTGAAGATGGGTTTGCGGCTTCAGCATGGAGCAAGTGCCCTAACTGGTGGGCGCGTAGTATCCCTTCCGGTACTGCAGCTTGACCTTTTTGCCTTTTATGTTGATCTTGATCCGACGGAAGGCGCCATCGCGGCTGGAGTTGGTGGAGCGGTAGGCCACCGAGTACTGGCTGCGCAGTTCCTCTGAAATTCGAAAGAAGCTCATGGCCAGGTCGTCGATCTTGGGCGGGAAGTAGGCTCTGCCTCCGGTGACCTCGGCCAGACGCTTCAGGAGCTTGTCCTGCTTGGGCTGCGACATCCCGAAGAATCCGCTGTTGTTGGTGCTGATGGTGTAAACGGATACTTCGGATCGCTGAGCGATGGCTACGGCCGAGTCGAACGTTTCATAGCTCATGTTGTCGTCGCCGTCGCCGATGAGGACCAGGATGCGTCTCGGTCCGGTCAGCCCCGCCAGTTTCTCCAGGCAGGCGACCTGAATGGCGTCGTACATCTTGGTCCCGCCACCGATTCTCACTGACTTGACGGCCTTGGACAGCCTGTCGGGATCGTCCACGAAGTCCTGCAGCACGTCGATGGTGGAGTCAAAGGTCATCAGCATTCCTTTGTCCCGTTTGCGCTGAATGGTGTTGTGAAAGAAGTCGATGGCAGCTTCCTGCTGCACTTTGAGGCTGGCCCTGGCGCTGGAGCTGCTATCCATCAGCAGGACGACTGCCAGGGGCTGATTCGACTCTCGGGAAAAGTTGGTGATGGTCTGCAGCCGGCCGTCTTCGAAAACCCTGACACGGTCTCGAGTCAGGTTTGGAACCAAGTTCCCTTTCTTGTCACGGGCAGTGAAGAGGACGTTGACGAGGTCTACGTCGACCTGAATCCTTTCCTTGGGGCTATTGGAGTTTGCCGCGCCGCCACTGCTCCCGCCTTGGGCCAGGACCTGGGAACAGAAGACTGCCAGCCCGCCCGACAGGATCAATCCGGCCAGGACCGTCCTCCACGGGAATCTCGGGCATCCATTGCGCAAATCGTTCATGGGAAAAGTATAAAGGGGAGGTCTGCGGCCGTCAACCGGCCCGGGGGGCCTTGAGCACTCGAATGCCGCCGCCCATCGGCTGCTGCCCGGGCCGGCTGATATTCGCTCCTGGGACGCCGCGTGTGCCCCCCTCCGGCTCGACTGCGGGCTGGCGCCCCTGTCTCGCCGACTCCCCCTCAAGGGGGGAGTGATACTCCAGCGATTTATGCCCAAGAATCACTCCCCCCTTGAGGGGGAGTCGCAGAAGCCGAGCCGCAGGCGAAGGCTGATGCGGAGGGGGGCAATCGCGACGCCGCAAAGTAGCGCCGGATGGCGAAGGCTGATGTGGAGGGGGGCGAATCCCTCTAC
>JAPVWS010000175.1 GCA_027493295.1 Candidatus Versatilivorator vitaminiformans
CGCAAGACTCGGTCCGCCAACGTCCCGAACGGTCCAGTAGATTCCGGTTCAAATAGAGGGATACAATGGTGGGATGGAAGCGGGTTGATACAAAGTAAGTCTTTTATAATTAGACTGTTACAAGAGATACAATATAGACGCGAATGCGGCGAATAGGAAGCACCCACCCCCTTCAGAATCGTCCCTCCAGCCTCAGGAATTCGGCTGGGCGGTCCGTCCTGCCCTCCTGGGCCAGGTCGGCCAGGATCTCCCCCATCACGGGTGCGAACTTGAACCCGTGGCCGGAAAAACCGGCCCCGAACAGGACCTGCTCGTAGTGAGGATGGCGATCGACGATGAAGTGGCCGTCGGGCGTCATGGTGTAGAGGCACGTCCTGGCGGCCAGCATCTGGTCCAGCCAGGGACGGTCGGGGTCCAGCAGACCCGGGACAAACCGGGCGATATCCCGCACCAGGGGGGCCAGGTCGGCTTCTGACGGTGGCGCAATTCGGACAGGAAATTCCGGCAGGGGATCCCCCTTCTCGTGATAGGCGATCTTGACCCCGGCGCCGGCGATCTCGGGAAAGCCGTAGAAGCCGCCGGGGGCGAAGACGAAGATGGGGCTCGCTCCGGGCTGAAACCATTGCGGCCGGCGGGGCCTGAACCAGGTCAGCACCTGCCGCCGCACGACCAGCGGCAGCTTCAAGGCCCTCAGGATGGCGCCGCTCCAGGCGCCTGCGGCGACCACCAGCCGCTTGGCCCGGATTTGTCCGTCGCCGGTGCCTAGTGGGGAGAACCGGTCGAAGCCGATCACCGAGGCTCCCCGGCGGGCCAGTTCCAGGGCGGTGAAGCTTCCCATGGCTCCCAAGCCGATTATGGCCACGTCGTAACCTGGCATGCTCGCTGCCCTGTCGGTTCCCGGATTTCTCTATGTTAGATGCTTGAGTCGAAGCTGCGTTGACGAATGAGGCAGGAACTGTGGATTTAGGATTGTAGACTCTTGATTTGATCCGAGGCCAAACCGATTGTCCTTACCCCCCGACCTACAATCAGAAATCAACAATTCCCTTCGCGGAGATTTCCATTGCCTGCTTGTGGGCCCGAGGCACGGCCTCCCTAGCTGAAGGCCACCCTCCGGCCCAAACCCTTGGCCAGCGCCTGCTCGTAGATGCTGGCGGCCACGGTGGTGTCCTGGACCCCCAGCCCGATCCCGTCAAAGAGGGTGATCTCGTCCCGGCTGCGGCGGCCCTCCACCTGGCCCAGGATGACCTGCCCCAGGCTGCCGGCGTAGCAATCCTTGCCCAGGATGCCCTGCTCCACCGCCTGGCTGGCCTCGCCCCGCTGCAGGCAGTGCTCCACCTTGTCGGCAAAGAGCCGGCAGCGCGGCAACAGCTCCGGCTCACACTCGATCTTGGTGTGCAGGTCGGACCCCATGCAGGAGAGGTGGGTCCCTTTCCTCACCCACTCGCTCCGCACGATGGGTTCGGTGCTGTTGGTGGCGGTGCAGATCACGTCGGCTTCCCGGCAGGCTCTTTCGGCATCGGTCACCTCGATAGGCGCCGGCGCCTCCTCGGACAGGTCAGCCGCCAGCCGCTCGGCCTGATCTCGCCGGATATCGAAGAGCAGGATGCTCCGGAAGGGCCGCACCCGACTCAGGGCTCGCACGCACTGGCGCCCCAGTTGGCCCGAGCCGATGACCGCCAGCACGGCCGCCTCCCGGCGGGCCAGATGGTGGGCGGCCACGGCCGCGGCCGCAGCCGTGCGATACATGGTCGCCAGCACCGATTCCACGATGAGCAGCAGCTCGCCGGTGTCCGGATCGTAGAGGTTCATGGTGCTGAAGATGGTGGGCAGCCCCCGCTCGACGTTGCCCTTGCGCTCCTGTCCCATCTTCATGGAGAACATGTGGGTGGCCTTGGTGTAACCGGTCAGGCAGGCGGCGATGCCTCCGGGCAGATCCACGATGCACTTGGGAGGTAGCAGGTCCTCTCCCTTTTCGAACGCGGACAGGCACTTCTCGATGGCCGGCACGATCTCCTGCAGGTCGATCTGCTCCGCCACTTCCCCGCGAGTCAGAACGATTGTTTCTCTAGCCATGGGATCATCCTTTCAAAGGCAGCCTCGATCCGTTCCAGCGAGGTGGCATAGCTCAAGCGCAGGCCGTTGCGGCAGGATTCCCCGAAGGTATCCCCCGGGATGGCGCAGACCCGGATCTCCCGCAGCATCCTGAGCGTGAACTCCGACCCGTCCTCCCCGGCGGGCAGCGAAGGCATGATGTAGAAGGCCCCCTGCGGGCGGTAGCCCTGCAGATGGCGGCACTCCTCCAGCAGCTCCACGATGCGGTCCCGGCGCTTCCGGTACTCGCCGACCATGCGATCGACGCAGCTCTGGTCACCCTGCAGGGCCGCCACCGAGGCCCACTGTCCCGGCGTGTTCCCCACCGTGGTGGTATAGGTGTGATAGCGCCTCAAGGTCTGGAGGTTCCTGCGGCTGGAGATGAGCCAGCCCACCCGCATGCCCGGCATGCTGTAGGTCTTGGAAACACTGCTGGCCACGATCAGGTGGTCCAGATCCACGTCGCAGTTGAGGACGCTGGAGGATTCCATCTCGTCCAGGACCAGGCGGTCGTAGACCTCGTCGCTGATCACGGTGATCCCCCGCTGGGCGGCGGCCTGACAGATGGCCTCCAGGGTCGAAGCGGGATAGACGGTGCCGGTGGGGTTTCCGGGGGAGTTGAGGATGACGGCGCAGGTCCGGGGCCCCATGGCGTCGATCACTTCCTGGGGATCCACCTGGTAGCCCTGCTCGGCAGTGGTGACGATGCGCCGCACGCTGCCGCCCGCCAGACCCACCAGCGGCTGGAAGAGCACGAAGCTGGGCTCGATGACGATCACCTCCCTCCCCGGCGCGGCCAGGCTGGTCACGGCCAGGAAGATGGCCTCTCCGGCTCCGGTGGTTTCCAGCAGGTTCTCCTCCACCAGCTTCCGGCCGCTGAGTTTCCCATAGATTTGCGCCAGGACGGAAAGCAGCTCCGGCAGGCCGGCATCCAGGGTGTAGTGGGTCTTGTCCTGGCGCAGGGCCTCCACGTGGGCCTCGACGATGTGGGGGGGCGTGGGAAAATCGGGCTGCCCGATGGAGAGGTGGATGACCTCCTCCATGGTGGCCGCCAAGTTGAACATCCGGCGAATTCCCGAAACCGGCAGCGCCGAAAGCGCGGGATTCCACTGAAGGGATGGAGTCATGGATGGAATGAAGGGTTCCGGTAATGGATGGGCCGGTGGGCCGACTATTGCGGCTCTCCCGGTGGCTGGGCGTTTGCCCCCCTCCGCATCAGCCTTCGCCTCCGGCTCGGCTTCTGCGACTCCCCCTCAAGGGGGGAGTGATAGTTGAGCGGCCTGAGGGGGCTTGCCGTAACCAACCGCCCCAGAATGCCCCAAGCCGTCCCCCAAGTCGAGCCTTTTTGGATTGAGGCTGTTGCTCGGGCTTTGGACCGGGGCATGGTCGACGTGGTGGTGGAGAGGCGTGCCCGGCCATGGGAGGCGGAAACAAAGTCAGGAGGGGTTCTTCCCCGTCAGGGCCTCGGGATGCGATCCATGACGAAGTCCTCGATGCGGATCGTCTTCGCGAACCATCCCAGGTCCCTGGTCTCGACGCGAACCAGCTCGGCTCCTTGCAGCCAGGGTGCATTGATGGGGGAAGTCCCTGAAGGCAAGTCGAAAGAGAGAGTTGGCCGTCTCACTTCCAGCACCTGGTAGATATCCGAGAACAGCAGCCAACTGGAAAGAGAATCGGGGCCGAGGCTTCTTTGGCCGAAGAGCGCTTCTTTCCTGGAATAGTTGACCAGGAGGTACCGTACGGCCTTCCAGTCATCCAGCGTTAGTTGGTGGGAGGTCTCACTGAGGTGAACGACCCAGGCGTCATTTTGAGAGGTGACGGCAAGGATAGCTGCATGGTCGGAGCCTCGATCATAGCGAACACCGGGTTCCAGCCGCATCCTTGTAATCGCGTCTCTCTGGACCAGAAAGTGCATCTCCGCCTCATAGGCCATTTCGTTACCGGAATAACGGCTATGAACCTCTTGGCTGATCCGTAGCAATTCCAGTTGAGGTTTCCACCTGAATTGCTCAGAGTTCAGGAAATCCAGGCCTCCAAGGGACTGCGACAGCAATGCGGCTTTCTTCGTGTGCAAATCCATCTCACGGTAACGCTGAAATCGCGGCGACCGATCACGGAAGGCGTATGAAGCACTACCGTTATACTGGTCCAGGGTTTCGCTGGACGGCGAGATTAGGCTCGCGGTAAACCGTCCCGGCAATACCGAGAGGCCGGCAGGTAGATTGTCCACCGTGACATCCCCTTGCAGTAGCCACCCTTCTTCACGTCCCAGCTTGTGCCATCGATGCATCTCGAGACTTTTTTCCTGGATGCGGGCCGTGACTTGCTCCGGGTCCAGGACTCCCTCGGCCAGAGGATACTCGTCCGGCCAGAAGTCCCACCTCCAGAAGGTCATGAACAGCAGTACCCCGGGAAACACCGACGAGGCCATGATCATGCTCTTTTTCGTCCGCCGGGTCAGATACTGGTGGCAGACAACAACCACGGCCACTACGAGAAGGAACAGCAAGAACCCGATCAAGCCTGAAAAATAGAGGGAGTCGTCCCATCTTATCCGCCTGACCACTTTGACCACTTCGGCGATGGCCCGCATCAATGCATTTGGGGGGGTTTGAAAGACGTGGGGGTCCACCCAGCGCAGGAACTGCAAAAACGTGTATTGAAACAGCAGCAGGCCAATAGCCCCGAGGACGCCGAGAAAAATCATGCGAGCAAGGTCACGGGTCAAACCCGCCAGCATCATGAACAGCGCCAGCACCAGGCACTGGAATAGCAAAATCTGTGGAATGGAGCGGACGGTGTCGTACAGCGTAACCCCATGGAGAAGGAGAAGCAGAACTTCGGCCAGTAAAGCGGGGAGAATCACCGTTAACGCCAGGAAGAGAGACTTGCTCGCCAGGAGCCGCTTCCCGGAAATGGGACGGCTCAACCAGAAGGCGGTGCTGCCTGCCGTCGAGTCCTGCTGCACTAGTTGAGAGGCGATCAAAACCAATAGGGCAATCTTCAGCAATGCCACCAGCCATGCCAGCAGGGTGATGGAGACTTCGAGCATCATGTCGGCCGGAGGTGGTTGATGAGGAAGACGCGCAAAGGTCGAGATCAAGAATCCTTGCAGGATGACCAGTCCCCACCAGCCGACGAGCGGTAAAAGGAGGTGCCAACGACGAGAGTCCTTGGCAATGAGGTGAAGAGTCAGGTTCATTGGTGTTCCCCACCGTCCTGCAACCGGCGGATGAGGACTAAAGACTGCAAGATGGCAATCCCAAGATTGGACTCACCCTCCAAGTCTTCAGCCTGAGTATGTCCTGCCTCCGAGTCTCCTGTTCAGCTGTCTTTCCCGGGCTGTGATTGTGCACCAGCGGGTCGGGCGATACGTTTCAGGACGAAGTCCTCCAGGCGGATGGACTTGGAGAACCAACCCAGATCCGTGGTTTCAACCCGAATCAGCTCGGCACCGTCCATCCAGGCCGGGTCGAGGGGAGGTCCCTCAAGCCTCGGACCGAAATTCAGTCGCCCCTGTTCAACCTTCAGCATCGGGAAGACCATTGACATCAAGGGAGGAATCCGAAGGGAGCTACCTGCACGACGGCCTTTCAGGCCGAACGTCCCTTCCCGCCGGGACGGGTTGATCAGGAGATAGGTAATGGCGTTCCGGTCGTCCACAGGGAGCCAATGGGTAAACTCCCTGAAGCGGATGATCAAGCTGTTCGGATCGAGTCGTTCACTCGGGGGGACGTTGAATCGGAAGGTGTATGACCCGTCCGAATAGTATTGGACTCGGTCAATCGAAAGGATCTCCACCTGGTCCG
Organism: Candidatus Versatilivorator vitaminiformans; assembly: GCA_027493295.1. GTDB lineage: Bacteria > Acidobacteriota > Terriglobia > Versatilivoradales > Versatilivoraceae > Versatilivorator > Versatilivorator vitaminiformans. The sequence goes on from JAPVWS010000175.1 coordinate 5,904, forward strand.
AGCCTCGATGGTAACGAGCCCCCTTTTCCAACCGTATGCTGGCGATTTCGTCCCTCTGGACCAGAAAATCCACCTGGGCCGAATATTGCAATCTGTCTTCTCCATAGCGCTCATAGAGATCCTTGCTGATCTCAAACAGCTCCGGAGGTCCTTCTCCCAATAATCGCTCACCGTCCAGGAATTTGACGTCGTCCAACGCCTGACTGAGCAATTCCGCTCTATCCCCGCCAAGCGATCGACCGGAGGGTTGAATGGGACTCATGGCCTGGAATGCATAGAAGCTACGACTGACATGGTGGGCCAGGGATTCTCCGGAGGGCAGGAGGAGACTGGCTGAGATCTGAGCCGGGAGCACAACCACGCCCGGAGGTAGATTGTCCAGCGCTATGCTTCCTTTGAGGAGCAGCCTCTTTTTTCCTGCCGGGTCAAAGTGCGTACGGGAAGTTGTGACTGGAGCGATGATCAGACTCTTTTCCTCGATCCAGGCCGTGACCCGGGTCGGATCCAGAATCCCCGTGTCGAGTTCAGGTGCCGTTCCCCGCCAATCCGGGTTCCAGAACCCCATGGAGATCAGCGCAAGGGAGAGGGCCGAGAAGAGAAGGATCCTGCTGCGCAACCTCCGTCGCGTCAGATACTGATGGACAACGACGATTGCGGCTATTCCCAGAAGGACCGGAAGCATGCCCATCACGTGCAGACTGAAACTGGGAGGGGGAACAGGCATCACAACGGGAACGTCTTGGCTCGGAAATTGCAGAGTGCTCAGGACCAGGGAGAAAGACGTGGAAAATAGCAGAAACAAGATGAACCAAAGCGGCGGCACGGCGACCAGCGCAGCGATCCCAAAGAAGATCTGTCGGGGAAGGTTGGCGGTTAAAACCGTCAGCATCGTCAGAACGATGATGGTGAACAGGGTCAGAAGGACGATCTGTGGAATGGAGCGGACGGTATCCTCCAGGACGACTCCACGGACCAGCAGCAAAACCACCTGCACCAGGAGGTCCGGAAGCAAGACAACCAAAGCCAGGAAGAGGGACTTGCTCGCCAGCAGCCGACCCTTTGAAACGGGGCGGCTCAACCAGAAGGCAGTGGTGCCGGTGGTGGCATCCTTCCGTACCGCCTCCGATACGATCAGCGTCAACAGGCAGAGCTTGAGTATTGCGACCAGCAACCCCAGGAAAGACGGGCTGAATAGCCACATCCCTTCGCCGGAAAACAATTGGGCGTAAAACCCCATCAAGACGGCCTGCAAGATCAACAGAGCCCACCACACGCTCAGATAAGGCCGCAGGTAGCGAAAGTCGTTGGCAATGAGGTGTCGCGTCAGGTTCATTTCCCGCTTCTCATTCGTACAGCCGATAGGTTCGGGCCAGCGCCATGAAGATGGCCTTCAGGGACATGGGACGCACCGTCAATTCCTTGAGACCCGGCAGAGAGCTCCGAGTGGCCTGGTCGCCGGCTTCCTCCCGGTAGCGGCTGTCCACGAACCGAACCACCTGCCCCGCCCTCTCCGCCAGCAGCCAGGAATCGGGGAGGGTCTCCGGCATTTCCCCACCCGGCTCCAGGGTGGCCTCGCATTGACGGAAGCGGGCCTGCAGCGAGGATGTGGGCTCCGCCAGCCGCTTCTCTCCCCTGTCGATCACGCCCACCCAGTCGGCCAGGCGCTCCACCTCGTCGATGTCGTGGGAGGCCACCAGGATGGTCCACTGGCTGCGGCCGCTCAACTCCAGCAGACCCCGAATGAACTCGTCCCGGACCAGCGCGTCCAGGCCGGTGAAGGGCTCGTCCAGGATGACCAGCTCGGGCCGGTAGGAGAGCGAGGAAAGCAGGGAGGCCTTGACCTTCATGCCCCGGGAAAAGGTCTTGATCTTCCGGTTCAGGGGCAGCTCGAACTGGCGGATCAACTGCCCGGCCAAGTCCGGGTCCCAGGTGGGATACATGGGGCGGCAGTAGTCGATCAACTGCTGCACGGTCATCCATTCCAGCATTTGCTGGTTCTCGGAGACGTAGCCGATCCGGGCCAGTTGGGCCGGACCCAGCCGCAACGACTCGACACCCATCATCCGGGCCCTGCCGCTGGTGGGGCGGATCATGTTCATCAGCATCTTGATCACGGTGGTCTTGCCGGCGCCGTTGGGTCCCAGAAGGGCGAAGACGCTTCCCTCGGGGACCTGCAGCGACAGGTTGCGCACGGCCATGGTCTTGCCGAATCGCCGCGTCAGCTCGTGGGTCTCAATGATGGGGTTCATTTCGAGCCTTCCTTGCCGGGGTTCTCCCGGACGTTGACCGATACTTCCGAAAGGCCGTTCCAGTGGTCCTGAACGGCTTCCAGGACCTGATCCAGCGTCAGCGAGAGCCTTCTGGCCTCCACCACCAGCGCTTCCGCTTCCTGCTCCAGCAGCGCCGAGCGCTCCCGCGGGGAGGCTTCCGGCAGGCGGGCCACCATGGTGCCGACTCCCGGCTTGACCTCCAGCAATCCCTGGTCCACCAGGCGCGTCACCACCTTCTGGGCCGTATTGGGATTGATCCGCAGCTCCTGGCTCAGCTTGCGGACCGACGGGAAGCGGTCCCCCGGGAGCAACTGGCCCGAGATGATGGCCTTCTGGACGGCGTAGACCAGTTGCCGGTAGATCGACAGGCCCGTCCGGAACTGTACGGTGAATGGCAACATATGTGTACTATGGACACTAGTACACATAGTGTCAAGAAATATTTTGAAATATTCCCTGATGGTCGGACCGGCGACAACACGGAGCTCGGGTTCGTGACGCCCGGCACCGCCGGCCGCTCCGGGGAGTTGCGATCCTCGGGAATTCCGGCAGTCTCTGACTGCCTCTGCACTGGCCCGGCGCCGATTTTCCTCCGGGGCGCAACTTGGAGACCGGCTATAATCGATATATAGAACGTCCTCTTCACGAAGCTCAACGACCGTTCCGACAGCGGCAAGCAGCCAGCCGCCGGAAATCCAGCAAGCAAACAGGGGACGGATCCGTTACCGCGGGCTCGGCCGTCCGGAGGCGTGATGAAACCAATGGCGATAACGATTCGGCAGGTCGCTTTGCTCCTCATGCTGGCGATGGGCGCACTATCAGCACCGGCTGCTACGGCCGCCCAGGCGGCTGCCGAGGGAAGCGCAAGCTGCGACCAGTGGAACACCAAGGAGTTTTTCCGGGTCGCTACTGTCGAGGAGGTGGCCACATGCATGAAGCAGGGCGCAGACCTCCGGGAATTCAACCAGTATGGACAGACGGCCCTGCATACCGCGGCCGGCTACAGCCCCAAACCGGGCGTCATCACCGCTTTGGTAACCGCCGGCGCCGATCCCACGGCGTTGGACAAGCGGGAATTGGCCCCCCTGGAGGTGGCGGCAGCCTTCAACGTCAATCCTGAAATCATTGCCGTTTTGGTCGATGCCGGAGCCGATCCCACGGCGCGGGGAGGCGGCCCCTATGGTCGAGTGCCCTTGGAAAGGGCCGCCATGTCCAACGTCAATCCCGACATCCTCACCGTCCTGCTCAAGGCCGGCGCCGACCCCAACGAGAGAGGCAACCACGGCTCCACGCCCCTGCATTGGGCCGCCCAGCGCAATCCCAACCTCGAAGTCCTGACCCTGTTGCTGAAGGCCGGGGCCGATCCCAACGGTCGAGATGAATTCGGACACACGCCTCTGTACATGGTAGGCAGTTACGGAAACCACTATTCAGAGGTCATAGCCACCTTGGTGAAGGCGGGAGCCGATCCCAACGCGCGGGATGAAGACGGGCAGACTCCCCTGCACCAGGTAGCCCCGACCCCCACTCATCCTGAAACGGTGACCGCCCTGATCGAGGCGGGAGCCGATCCCAATGCACGCGACGAAGATGGCGATTCTCCACTGCACAAGGTCGCATTGCACAGCGCCAATCCCGAAATCCTGGCAGCCCTGTTGGAGAAGGGGGCCGATCCCAATGCACGGGATGAAAATGGATCAACCCCCCTGCACACGGCGTCCGGATACAACTACGATCCCGCCATCATCTCTGTTCTGCTCGAGGCGGGTGCTGACCCAAAGGCCAGGAACGAGTGGGGCCAGACACCCCTGCACGAGGCCGCGCAGTCCAACGGTAATCCCGACGTGATCACCCTGTTGCTGGAGGCGGGCGCCGATCCGCGGGCGCAAGACGAGCTGGGCCGTACGCCGGTGAGCCTCTTGGAAGAAAACGACCAGCTCAAGGACACCGACATTTACGGCCGCTTGACCCAAGGGCCGTGATCGATGCAGGACTCGACTTTGAATCGGGAGGAACCATGAAGTGTAGAGGGAATGGGCCTCGATGGATCGCTCGGATGCTCATTGGTGTCCTGGCGGGCTTTACGGGCATTGCGGCAATTCCAGTAGCTGCCTCGGGCGCAGAAATCGGCAATAGCTGCACTCACTGGAACACGCACAAATTCTTCGAATCGGCCTCGCTCGAGGACGTTACCACCTGTCTCCAAGACGGCGCCGATCCCAAGGCCCGGGATGTAGACGGCCGGACTCCCTTGTACCATATCGCCCGGGCAAACGCCAATCCCTCCCTGGTTGCCGTGCTGGTCCGGGCAGGTGCCGACCCCAATGATCGAGCAGAACTCGGTTGGACCCCCTTGCATGGAGCCGCCTTGTCTGCCGCCGCCAGCATGGAAACCGGCAGTCCTGAAATCATCTCGGCGTTGATCGATGCAGGCGCCGATCCCAACGCTCGGGATTCAAGCGGAAAGACTCCCCTGTTCAAGGCAGCCTGGTTCGGCGCCGAGAATCCCGCTGTCATCGCCGCACTGGTGGAGGCCGGCGCCGACCCCGGGGTTCGGGATGAAGACGGGCAGACGCCCCTGCACACGGCGGCCTCGGCCGCCAGCAGGGTTGACGTCATCACAGCCCTGTTGAAGGCCGGAGTAGACCCCAAGGCCCAGGATGAGGACGGCTCTACCCCCCTGCACCAGGCGGCCATGCACAACGAAAATGTCGAATTCACCTCCGTCCTCGCAAAAGCGGGCGCCGACCCCGATGCGCGGGATGAAACCGGCGCGGCTCCCCTGCACAAAGCGGCCGGGTACAACGACAATCCCCAGGTCATCGCCGCACTGATCCGGGCCGGCGCCGACCCCAATGCCAAGAACCAATATGGGCACGCTCCCCTGCATGAGGCGGCCAGGGCTTATTCCCATAGACCTGACAGGATCGACGAGGCGGCCGGGATGCAGGCCAAGCACATGCTGCGCGTCTTCAGGGACCGTCCCGAAGAGATCGCTGAAACAATCGAGATGTTGGAGGACCCATCGGCCCTCGCCCAGTTGACGGATCCTTCCTACTGGTTCGCACTGGCCAAGGTGTTCTCCGAGCCTGACATCGCCAAATCCAGCAACGATCCCGAGATCGTCGCCAAGTTGACCCAGGCCGGCAGGGATGCGGCCAAGACCAAGGCTGCCGCCAATCTTGCCAACATCGCCGAACTGCTCAAGGGGGGCGCCGACCCCAATGCCGGGAGGGACGGGGGCGGGACTCCACTCCATTCGGCAGCCGCGTCCAACACCAATCCCGCCGTAATCGCCGCCCTGGTCAAGGCGGGCGCCGATCCCGAGGCCAGGGACAGATACGGCTCCACCCCCTTGCAAGCAGCAGCCGCATCCAACACCAATCCGGACATCATGGCTGCTTTGGTCAAGGAGGGAATGACGCTCAACGTACACGAACGGGATCGCCGTGGACGAACCCTGCTGCATCGGGCTGCCAGGTCCAACACCAATCCTGACTTTTTTGCTTTCCTGCTAGAGCAAGGCGCCGACCTGAACCTGGAGGATGAGCACGGTTGGACTCCCCTGCACTGGGCGGCCGGATCCAACAGCAATCCCGAGGTCATCAATGTCCTGATCGAGCGGGGCGCAGATCCGATAGCTCCGGATAAACATGGCAACACCCCCCTCCACATGGCGGCCCAACTCAACCAGAACCCCGAGATCATCGGCGCCCTGCTGGAGGCCGGCGCCGACCTCAACGCACGCGAGCCCGCTCGCGGCCGAACCCCCCTGCACCTCGCCGCCGATTCCAATTTCGACCCGTCAATTGTGTCGTTTCTGCTGGAGGCGGGAGCGGATCCCAAGGCTCAGGACAAGGAAGGCAAGACGCCTGTGGACCTCGCCGAGGGCAACCGCGGGCTCAAGGGGACTGCGGCCTACCGGAAGTTGAAGGCGGCGCGGTGAACATTGACAGGCCTTACCATGGCAAGGAGGGTTGACCCAACAGCGGGCGTCCCGACTGAGGAGGAGTTACCTGAAACCAGTGAAAAAGGGGTGATCCCCTTCAGGGCAGGAACCGGTCCAGCCCGTCGGAGCAGCGCTTCATGCGCTTGAAGGCCTCGATCATGTCGGTGATGTCGTGGCCGGGACAGACCATGCGGAATCCCTCGGCTGCCCGCTCTTCCGCTTCGCTCGGGCTGTTGGTCACGTAACCCGCGGCCACCCCGGTCTCCCCGGAAGCCTTCAACACCTCCCGCACCAGCGCCTCGGCCTCCTCCGAGGGCCGGAACTCCCGCGTCGGCTGCCCGCCCAGGGATTCGGCCCCCACCGCCCTCTCCAGGTCGTAGGGACCGATCAGCACGCAGTCCACGTCCGGCACCGCCATCATCTCCCTTACGTTCCGGACCCCGAGGGGAGTCTCCACCATCACCACCGTCAGGATCTGGTCGTTGGCGTTCTCGGTGTAGTCGAAATAGCTGTGGCCGGCGTGGTAGGCCGTCCGCAGCCCGGTGGCCGAGCGGTTTCCCCTGGGCGGGAACTTGGCGGCCCGCACAATGCTTTCGCACTGCTCGGCCGTCTCCACCATGGGAATGATGACCCCCAGCGCCCCCAGGTCCAGCACCCTCCCGATCCAGGCCGGATCGGGTCCCAGCGGCCGCACCAGTGGCACGGTGTCCCGGTGGACGAAGGGCGCCATGGAGGCGTTGATGCTCGACTCCGACCAGGCCCCGTGCTGCCAGTCGATCCACACGAAGTCGAATCCGTGCTGAACCGCCTCCTCGGCGATTTCAGGTGACGGGTAGTAGAGAGAAGGGCCGGAAATGATGCCCCCTTCAAGCAGCTTCTTGCGAGCCAGATTGACTTTCATCGACGTTGCCTTTCCTTGATATCCATTTCTTGTTGGTGTCGTTCTTCGCGCCCCTTCAGGGTCCCCTTCTCCAATCTTTTCCAACCGCTTGGAATCCCTTCGCGGATTAATCTGTTACTCCCTTGAGCCCGTTGCAAATTCGGCAGCAGGACGTTTGCCTGGAATGACCACAAAAGGCACAAAAACACAAATTGTGCCCTTTGTGCTTATTGTGGTTAGACAGCATTTTTCGCCAGGTCGCACCCGATTTTGAAAAGGCAGAACCTCAGGTTTGCCGGCAAAACCACGCTGCGCCGCTACGAATCTTGCAAAAAGCTCAATTCATCAATCCGTTTATTGGTGTTCATTCGTCGATCAGCAGCTCACACCCTTGCCCTCGGAACCGAACACGGCCAGGCGATCGTCGTCCCCGGTCTCCCGGCTGTCCGGCGCCACGTAGTGGTACTGCACGGCCCAGCGCTGCCGGTCGGTGCGGTTGGCGGGAGTGCCGTGAGGCAGGAGCGCGTCGAACAACAGGCAGCCGCCGGCCCTCATGGGAATCGCCACCCGGGGAAGCCGCGCCACCTCGCTGTCGCAGATCTGCCAGTCACGCCTCATGAAGTGCACCCGGGGGCCTTGTCGATGCCCCCCTTCGACCACCTGCATGCAGCCATTTTCGGGAGTAGCCTCGTCCAGGGAGATCCAGACGCCCAGGATGCGGGTGTTCTGTGTGAGGTTGAAGTAAGCGCGGTCCTGGTGCCACGGTTTCTCCCGGCCGCCGGGAGGCTTGATCAGCGCCATATCCTGGTAGAGTCCCGGCTTCCCTCCCAGAATCCGGCCTGCCACCCGGATGAGAGAGGGATCTTCCGCCAGGGCCTTGAGGGCAGGGTTCTCCTCCCGGGTGAAGCCCATGAACTTGCGAACAAAGCGCATCCGGGTTGCCGGATCGAGCGGCGGCAGCCGTCTCCCGGTGTGCCCCAGGGCCAGATCGACGAACCGCCGGCCCTTGGGCGCAGCAACGGACTTCCCCTTCAGAGCCGGCAACTGCTGCCTGACCGCACCCTCGAAATAGACCGACTCGCAATCCGGCCGCGAACTTGTCCCCAATCGATAGAGCTCCTGCCTGGCCGCCTCCACCCTGGCCGTCGAAAACGCCCCGTCTACAACCAGGTACCCACGTTGCCGAAAACGGGCCAGCTCCTCCTCGTTGACGGATTCGAAACCGGTGACTCCCTCGGCCAACTTCTGGTATCGGTACAACTCGGGATCGTAGTCAGGTATTTCCGGCTCGAAGACCACCCTCAACTCGGGTCTGTTCATGAAATCATTCCTTCGAGAATAGGGGACGTCCCCCTCCCAGTACGTCTCCCTCGCTCCACTCAGCCCAACCGATGGGACTCCACCACCAACCTCTCCAGCTCGCCCCGGTCGGGGACGCAGCCGATCCCCGGCCCCGGCAGAGCCCGGATCCTCCCGGGAGCGGAGAGTTCGATTTCCGGAACGGATAGGTCTTTCCGGTAGAAGCGGCTGGAGGGAAAGATGTCGGCGGGATAGCCAATGTTGGGGAGGGTGGCCAGGGCAATGCAGTGACAGGCCCCCACCGCCGATTCCAGCATCCCTCCCACCCAGCAGGGAATCCCGCCCTTCTCGGCTTCACGCAGGATTTGAACCGCCGGGGTCAACCCACCCACGCGCGCGGGCTTCAAGTTGATCCAGCCGCAGGCGCCGAGATCGATGGCCTGCCGGGTGCGTTCCAGCGAGACGATGCTCTCGTCGAGGCACAACGGGGTCTTCAGGCGCCGCTGCAGTTCGGCATGGTCCAGCAGATCGTCGTGGCGCAGCGGCTGCTCGATCATCGCCAGGCCCAAGGAGTCCAGGGCCTCGAAAACGGGCAGGTCCCGGAGGCGGTAGCCGCTGTTGCAGTCCACGTGCATCACAAGTTCCGGGAAAGCCTCACGCACGCTTCTCACCATCTCCACGTCCCAGCCGGGCCTGAACTTGAGCTTGACCCTGGGAAAGCCGTCCTCGACGGCGCCTCCGATGGTGTCCAGCAGCTCGGGGATGGTGTCCATCACCCCGAAGTCAGCCCCCACCTCGATGGTGTCGCCCCGTCCGCCCAACAGTTTCCAGAGCGGCATTTCCCGCCTCTTGGCCTCCAGGTCCCACCAGGCCAGATCCAGGCCGGCCTTGGCAAAGGGGTTGGCCTTGAAAGGCGCCAGTTGCTGCTGCAGGGCCTCTCCCGAATCGATCTCCTGCCCCAGAAGCCGGGGCGCCAGCCAGTCCCGAATCAGGGCGAAGACCCCTCCGGCCCACTCCGGGGAATAGAGGGGCGATTCCCAGGGAGTCGTCTCCCCCCAGCCGTCCACCCCCTCGGCCGACATCCTGACCAGCACGCTTTCGATCACGTGCCCGTCGCCATAGGCCGTGCGGAAGGGGTAGATCACCGGCATGGCTACCCGGTGGAGTTCGATAGCCTCGATTTTCATGGTGCTCCAGGAAAAAGGGGGTTGGGGCGTACGCTGAACTGCCCCGAACGAGGTTTCAGGCGGGGCCGGAAACCCCGGCCGGGAATAAGGGGCAAATCCCTTGACTCGGGGTCAAAATACAGTATTCTGTGCGCGATTTACAACCTGCATCTGACCCCCATTCGATCCTCCCAAGGGGAATCCGTGCAACGGCCCCTCCGGAACGTCCCGGTGGCCGCTCTCGAAGGACCATCCCCTACGGAGGGCCCGTTCTCTCTGGAGGAGCAGGAACCATGAAACTCGCCACGCGAGCCGCCGCGGCCGCCGCCATTTTGACTCTGGCCCTCTCTTCAGTCGCCCTGCGGGCCGGAGAACCCATCCTCTGGGTGGAGGATTCCTTCGAGGACTTTGCCGACGGGAAGTTGGACGCGGCCGGACAGAACCTCTACGTCAGCCGGGACGGCGCCCTGCGCACCATCCACCGCTTCGATCTCAACCGGGACGGATATCTGGACCTCATCTTCAACAGTACCCACGACAACTTCACCTACATTCCGGCCACGCTGGGCCTGATGGAAGCCACGCGCCGGGTGCGCCGGGCCGAACTGGCGGTGGAGGGCAGCCTCCGGGTCGTACTGGAGGACCTGAACCGCGACGGCCACCTGGACGCTGTCTTCTGCCCCAACCGTAGCGGCCTCCAGAACCCCAGGCGCTTGCTCACCATCCTGTGGGGGGCCGAGGACGGCTGGTCCAACCTGCGAAGCCACGGCCAACTGCCGGTCTACGGCGCCCTGGCAGTGGCGGCGGCCGACCTGGACCGGGACGGTTGGCCCGATATCGTCACCCTCAACCAGGCCGCCTGGCTTCCCGGCCAGCCCGAGGGGAACATCCTGAGAATCTTCTGGGGCAGCCCGGAAGGATTCCTCTTGACAGACACGACCGAGCTCGGCATCTCCCAGGCCCTGGACCTGGCTGCCGGGGACTTCGACGGCGACGGCTTCAAGGAAGCGGCCCTGCTGAGCGGACGCGGGGTGGTGGAGGTGGTGCGCGGTGGAGCCCCGGGGGCGACCCGGGAACTGAACCGACATGAGGTGAAGCTCCCGGGCAATGAGGGCCTGTGCCTCACGGCCGCCGACGCCGACGGCGACGCACGCATCGACCTGCTGGTGGGGACCGATCGGGGCAAAGTCTACTTCGTGGGCGGAAGAGCCGGACCCGGCTGGGCAGAGCCCGGCACCTGGGCCACTCCCAACGCCTCCCACATTGCCGTGGGCTATCTCAACGGCGACGGGCATCCCGACCTGGTGCTGACCGACTTCACCCTGGCCCGCGCCGGAGGGGGCGAAGCCGCCGGAGCTGCCGATAGCGTGGCCGAGCCCGTCCAAATTCTCTGGGGATCGGCGGACGGGTTCGACGCCTCCCGCTCCACCGGCTTGGCCATTGCCTACGCCCGGTCCAGCGCGGTGGGAGACCTGGACGGAGACGGTCACCAGGACCTGTCCGTGGCGGTCCATCAGAGCTCGAAACAGTTCGAGACAGACTCACTGGTGTTCCTTGGGACCGGAAGCAGCGTGCTGGACCAGCATCCCTTGACCCTGCGGACCGTCGGCGCCACCGACACGGCCATCGTTCCTCCGCGCGGCTCCCTGCCGGGCCGGGTTCTCTTCTGCAACAGCCTGGGCGGTACCGTGGCCGAGCGGGTGCCGCTACACGTCTACTGGGGCGGCTCCGGGGGATTTTCCGCTTCCAACCGCTGGGAAATTCCCTTCCAGAGCGGTTATGAAGCCAGCGCCGCCGACCTCAACCGCGACGGCTACCCGGACCTGATCGCCCTGAACTCCCAGCATGCGGGCGAGGCCGCCGCAACGGATCCCACCGCCGGAGCCAATATCCTGTGGGGCGGCCCCGGCGGCTTCGACCTGGAAGAACGGCGAACGGTGGTGCGGGAGCGCAACCTGGGTTCCAGCAACGTGGCCGACCTCAACCGTGACGGCTACCTGGACCTGGTCCTGGGCGCTTTCGAAGCCAAGAAGGGAAAGAATTTCCTGGTGATCCGCTACGGATCCAAAGACGGTTTTCTCCCGGCCGACCGGCTGGCGCTGCCCTTCGACTATCGCACCGTCGGCAGCCTGGTCGCCGATCTGAACGGGGACGACTGGCTGGACACCGCCTTCGTCTCCTCCCAGCAGAACCGCCTCCACATCCTGTGGGGCGGCCCCGAAGGGTTTTCGCCGGAGCGCCGCAGCCAGCTCCGCATTCCCTTTCCCATCAGCCTGGAAACCGCCGACTTCAACGCGGACGGGCAACTGGACCTGGCGGTGGGCAGCTACATGGACCCGGTGTCCCACCACCACGACATGGGACTCTCCATCTTCTGGGGAGACAATGGGGAATTCCGACCCTCCAACGCCCAGTGGCTTCCGGGCTTCACTCCCATCGGCATAGCAGCGGCCGATTTCGACGGCGACGGCTACCTGGACCTGTTCTCGCCTCACTACCTGGGGGAGCTGACCCGTGAATCGGTGGCCTCCTACCTCTACTGGGGAGGCCCCCAGGGGTTTGAAACCCGCAACCGCACCATCCTCATCACCGATTCGGCCCACGACGCCATGGCCGGCGACTTCGACCAGGACGGACGCCTGGACCTGGCTGTCTCCTGCCACACCCGGGACGGGAACCACCACACCGACTCCAAGGTCTTCTACAACGACGGAAACCGCTTCCGTAATCCGCGGGTGGAGCACTTGCCCACCATCGGCACCCACTGGATGTGGATTCAGGACGTGGGCCACATCCACCACCGCCAGTGGAAACAGGTCTACGGCTCCTCGGTTTTCGCCTGGGACCGGGAGGTCTCGGCGGGCCGGCTGACCTTCCTGGCCGAGCAGCCCAAGGGAACCGGACTGAGCTTCCAGGTCCGCTCCTCCGCCGACTCAAAGGGACTGGCCGACCAGGCCTGGCGCCCGCTGAGGGACGGAGTCTTCGATCTAAGTCCCGCGGACCGGCGCCTGCAGTACCGGGCGGTGCTGGAATCGGGCAACGGAGACCTCTTTCCGGTCCTGGACCGGGTCGAGATCCAACTGAAGTAACCGCGACTGCGCGGCTGAAAGGGTGTCACCATGAACGAAAGCAGGCGATTGGGCGGAGCGATCCCGTTTCTGGTCGGGCTGGCGGTCCTCTGCTCCGCTACGGGGTGCGCTCCCGCCTCCGACCCGACGGCTCCCGGGGCCAAGCTCCACTGGAGGAAATCCACGCCCCTTCCCGAGCCGCGGGCCGGCCATGCCGCCGGCCTGCTGGACGGCAGGTTCGTCATTGCGGGCGGCACCTGGTGGGAGGGAGAGAAGGGCAACTGGACCCAGAAGATCTTCTCGGCCAGCACCCACGCCTTCGATCCCGAAACCGAGAGCTGGGAGCGGCTGCCGGATGCCCCCTTCCCCTTCGGCTACTCGGCCTACGCCGTGGTGGAAAACCGGCTCTACGTTCTGGGCGGCTTCGACGGCAAGCAGGAGATCCGAAAGATCCTGAGGCTGTCCAGGCAGGGTGACGAATACCAGTGGGAGGTCTTCGGCGAGCTGCCGCGGACCCGCCTGTTCGGATGGGCCGGCGGTTCCGGGTCTTCCCTCTATCTGCTGGGCGGCGTGGAGCGCTTCGAACCCACCGACGAGGCAGGCACCTGCTGCACCTCCAAGACGGCCACCAACAGCTTGAGCGTCCTGGACACGGCCGCGCCCGACAAGGGCTGGCGGGAGCTGTCGCCCTATCCCGGGGGCAAGCGGTGGCTGTTCGCGGCCGAGGGTGACGGGGAGAGCTTCTGGTTGTTCGGCGGCATCGACACCCCCGAGGCCGGGGCGCCGCCCCTCCGGTTCAACCAGGCCCTTCACTACGACCTCAAGCAGGACCTCTGGGAGGAACTCCCTCCCCTGCCCGACGAAACCCTGGAGGCCAGGCCGCTGGTTCCGCTTCACATTCCGGGGAGAATCCTCTTCATGAGCTTTGCCAAAACGGTGTGGCAGCTCGACCTGCAGAGCCTGGAGTACAGCCGGCTGACACCCCTGCCCGAAGAAGCCTTCGTGGACAAGTTTGCCCTGCTCGACGGCCGCATCATCGGCGCCGGGGGAGAAAACAAGATCGAATCTTTCCGGCGGCGGTCGGAATGGACCTTCATCGGGGAGTTCCGGCCGGAATAGCCGGTGGGGGCCGTCAATCCACCAAACGGAATGAAATACGAGCCTCTTGCAATATTCGCCAGCGGAACGCTTGCCGAGAATGGCCACAAAAGGCACAAAAACACAATTTGTGCCTTTTGTGCTTTTTGTGGTTAGAAAGCCTTTTTCACCAGGACGCACCCGATATTGACAAACCCAGAACCTCAGGATTGCCGACAAGATGACCTGTCCCGCTACGAACTATGCAAAAAGCTCATACAATAATTTCCACGAAGGGACACGAAGAAAAGAATATGACCGCTAACACTCTGCCCTCCTCAATAACCGAGACGCTGCTGGCGGCCGTCAATCCCGAGCGACTCCTGCAGACGGCCACCGCCCTGGTGGAGGTGCCCAGCCCCACCCGGAGCGCCGGCGCCGCGGCCGACCGACTTGCCGCCATTCTCCGGGAGGAGGGATTCAAGGTGGAACGCCCGGTCGCCGATTGGCCCGAGTCCCCAGCGGTAGTCACCCGCTTCGACAGCGGCAGGCCCGGTCGCACCCTGCAGTTCGACGGGCACCTGGATACGGTGCACCTGCCCTTTGCGCCTCCCCGCTTCGAGCAGGGTGTGCTGCACGGCTCGGGCGCCTCCGACATGAAAGGAGGGATTGCCGCTTTCGTGGAAGCCCTGCGGGTGCTCCGGGAGACCGGAGCCTTGTCGGGGGGAGGCATCCTGCTGACCGCCCACGACCACCACGAGGGCCCCTGGGGGGACGGCCGCCAAGTGCGCGCCCTGATCGATGCCGGCTACACGGGAGACGGAGTGCTGCTTCCGGAGTACCTGGGGGATCGGCTGCCCCTGGCAGGACGGGGGTCGGGCATCTTCGAAATCACCGTCAGCCGGGAGGAGCCGCCGGTCCACGAGGTGCTGCGTCCGGAGGGACTGCCCGACGTGCTGGGGACCGGGGTGGAGCTGGCCGCTCGCTTTGCCCGCTGGCATCAGGAGCTGGAGCAGCAGCGGGATCCCTACGCCGGGAACGACTCGGTCTTCATCGGCAAGTTCCAGGCGGGCGAGATCTACAACCAGTCTCCCCGGGAATGCCGCCTCAACGGCATCCGGCGCTGGGTGACTCCGGGCTCGGGCGAGCAGGTGGAGGCCGACTTTCACCGGCGATTGCAGGACCTGGCGCGTGAAACCCGGACCCGTATCTCGGCCGACTACCTCTTCATGGCCGAGGCCTTTCGCATCGATCCCGCCGACCCGCTGGTTTCGGCGCTCCAGTCGGCCCACACGGCCGCCGCCGGAAAACCCCTGCCTCTTGGAGGCAAGCCCTTCGTGGACGACGGCAACGCCTTCTGCAACC
>JAPVWS010000176.1 GCA_027493295.1 Candidatus Versatilivorator vitaminiformans
CCTTCACCGAGGGGATGCTGAACCTGGATCCCCAGGCCTACTCGCTGCGGTGGTACCGCACCGTGGCCGAAGATCCGGAGTGGCTGCGGGCGCTGGCCAACAGCCTGGTGATCGGGTTTTCCTCCACAGCCCTGGCCACGGCGCTGGGCACGCTGGCGGCCCTGGGGTTGTCCAACCCCGCCATGCCCGGGCGCTCCCTGGCCATGAGCCTGTTGATCTCGCCCATGGTCACGCCCGTCATCATCTCGGCGGCCGGCATGTTCTTCTTCTATTCCGACCTGGGGCTGGCGCAGACCTACCCGGGCCTGATTCTGGCTCACACGGCGCTGGGCACTCCCTTCGTGGTGATTACGGTCACGGCCACCCTCAGCGGCTTCGATCCCAACCTGACCCGGGCCGCCGCCAGCCTGGGAGCGGGGCCGCTGCGGACGTTCCGGCGGGTCCAACTCCCGCTGATCGCACCCGGGGTGATTTCCGGCGCCCTGTTCGCCTTCGCCACCTCCTTCGATGAAGTGGTCACCGTGCTCTTCATCGGCGGGCTGGATCAGCGCACCATTCCGCGGCAGATGTGGGCGGGCATCCGCGAGCAGATCAGCCCGGCCATCCTGGCCGTGGCCACCCTGCTCATCGCCTTCGCCCTGCTCTTGATGGTGGTGGTGGAATGGCTGCGCCGGCGCGGAAGCGCCAAGCCGGCGTAGGCGGCCACCCTGCTCGCTGGAGCGTATACTCGCAAAGGCAGGCAGCCCGGCGCAGCTTGGCGAGCCGGCGTCCCCAACTTTTTTTGGAGGCATTGCTTTCGGGGACGGGTGCTTTCTATTCGCCGCATTCGCGGCTGAGTTGGCGCAGAACCCATACGACCCCGGGTTGACACCCGGGGCTACCCTGAGTCGCAGCTTCGCAGCTCTATAAGGATGGCTCGTAGGTGGCGTCTTGCCGGGTAACCCACGTCAACCGCAGCTTCGCAGTTCTCCCCAAACCCACAACACTGCAAGAGGAAACGTGCTTGTCCATTGGAATCATTCCCCGGGTGGCAGTCCGGAGATTCCAGTCGAGCCGGTGGGCGTCAGCCCATTGGACAACGTCCCCTACTCTCGCCCGGGCATTGACCAAGGAGGTTGTTGCAGGCCTCTCACCGACTCCTCCAGGGGGGAGTGATAGCTGGGTTTTTTGAAGGATGTTTTGCGAAATCGGGGGGCAGACGCTCGAAGATGATCAGTTGAAAAATCCTATCGGCCGGCAGTGTTGTGGGTTTGGGGAGAGCTGCGAAGCTGCGGTTGACGTGGGTTACCCAGCGAGACGTCTCCTACAAGCCATCCTTATAAAGCTGCAACGCAGCGGCCTCGTGTAGCCCCGGGCGGCAGCCCGGGGTCGTTGGAATTCCGCGCAAACCTAGCCGCGAATGCGGCGCATTAGGAGCTGCGTTTCGGAACCCACAGCCACCCAAGGGCTCCGCCCGCAGTCGAACCGGTGGGGGGGCAACGCGGCGC
Organism: Candidatus Versatilivorator vitaminiformans; assembly: GCA_027493295.1. Lineage (GTDB taxonomy): Bacteria > Acidobacteriota > Terriglobia > Versatilivoradales > Versatilivoraceae > Versatilivorator > Versatilivorator vitaminiformans. Next base: position 1,488 of record JAPVWS010000176.1, read on the forward strand.
CCCGTGGTTGGCTATCGGTCCCATGTCTCCGGAAGTGGTGCTACAATGTATGACATTCAGGAGGCGCCCATGCGTTCGAGAAAGCTGGTCACCATTTCCCTGCCTCCGCCCCTGCTGAAGGAGGCGGAGAAGGTCGCCAAGGAAGAGTACCGAAACATGTCCGAGCTCTTCCGGGAGGCGCTCCGCTTCTACATCGAGACTCGAGAAGTGCGCAGGGAAGCCGCCAAGGACGGCCTGTTCGACGTGATCGCCTCCGCCCAGGAGCGGAAACCCAAAGACTGACGCCCCGCTGATACCGCTCCACACTTTGCCCCTGCCCCTTGACCTGGCCGGGAACTGGTGAGACACTTCAGGCATCGTGAAAACTCTACGGGCAGCAGCAGCGGCGGCGACCCTGTTGCTTTGGGCGCAGGGTCTGCCTGCATCGGAAAACCCCTCTGATTTCTTCGAGGAACACGTCCGTCCGCTGCTGGCCCAAAACTGCTTCACCTGCCACACCGATTCTCCTCAAAACGGGCTCCGGCTGGACTCCCGTGAATCGATACTGAAGGGGGGCCAATCGGGTCCCGCCATCCTTCCGGGCGACCCGGAGGCCAGCTTGCTGATCCAGGTGGTTCGGCGCACCCACCCGCGTCTCAAGATGCCGCCCGGGAATCCTCTGAGTCCCGACCAGGTCCGCCACCTGGAGACCTGGGTTCGGACGGGCGCCTTCTGGCCGGAGGCCCGGGACCAGGCGGCGAAGGCGAAGAAGGAAAACGGACACCCCTACCGCATCACCCCCGAGCAGCGGTCCTTCTGGAGCTTCCAGCCCATCCGCAAGCCGGCGACGCCCGAAACCGCAAACAGTCAATGGCCCCGGTCGGCCATCGATCGGTTCATCCTGGCCAGGCTGGAGTCGGAGGGAATGCAACCGGTGAAACCGGCCGGGCGGCGGGCGCTCATACGGCGAGCCAGCCTGGACCTGATCGGCCTGCCTCCCACCCCCGAGGAGGTGGAGGCCTTTGTCCGGGACCGCTCGCCGCTGGCATTCGCCAATGTGGTCGACCGTCTGCTGGCCTCACCCCACTACGGGGAGCGCTGGGGGCGCTACTGGCTGGATATGGCACGTTATGCCGACGACCGGCTCAACGACACCAGGGACGATCCCTACCCCAACGCCTATCGCTACCGGGACTGGGTGGTGCAGGCTCTCAACCGGGACCTTCCCTACGATATCTTCGTCAAGGCCCAGATCGCCGGGGACCTGCTTCATCCGGAGGAACCGGGGCGATTCGCGGGCGGTCTCGGCCTCTACGGCCTGAGCCCACGGTTACCGGACGATCGGGTGGATGTCACCACCCGGACCTTTCTGGGGCTGACGGTGGCCTGCGCCAAATGCCACGACCACAAGTACGACCCGATTCCCACCCGTGATTTCTACTCCCTGCAGGGCGTCTTTCAGAGCACCGAATCCCACGAGTTCCCCCTGGCCCCCGAAGCGGTGGTATCCGAGTACCAGAAGCGGGCCAAGCGCATCGCGGACCTGGAAACCGACCTCAAGGAGTTCCTGAATCGGGAGACCCTGCAACTGGGCGACATCCTGGCCAACCAGACCTCGAGGTTCCTGAGAGCCGCCCGCCAGGTGTTGGGGGAATCTGGGTTGGCGGTGGCCGACGCCGCCCGTCAGGCCGGGCTCGATGCCGAAACGCTGCAACGCTGGATCAACCACCTGAACACCTGGCCCAAGGAACATCCCTATCTGAATGACTGGCCCCAACGGCTCCAGGCTCCCGAGGAAGACTTCCGGAAATGGGCGGAAGAGTTTCAGGCCCGGGTGATCTCGGTGTCCCGGGAACAAAGGGTGCTGGACCGCAGAAACCGGAGCGCTCCCAAGGGGAAGCCGCGCGAGGTGATGGAAGCCGACAAGGCCGGCTTCTGGAACGCCTTCTATTTCGCCACCCCCAGGCCCGATCTGCCCTATCGCCCACCGCTGGGCATCTACTACTACGGCGAAGTGAACCAGTATCCCGGGATGGAAATGAAGGTGGTTCCCTTCCTGAAGGACGGGCGGCGGGAACATGTGGACGGGTTGCTGGAGGAGATCCGCACCCTGAAGGAGAGCCTGCCGGCCAAGTACGCCTTCCTTCACGCCATCCGGGACTCGGAAAAGCCGGCTGACCTGAAAGTCCACATCGGCGGCAGCAAGGACAACCTGGGAGAAACGGCCCCGAGGCGCTTCCTGCAGATCCTGTCGGAAGGGGAACCCCCGCCCTTCCAAAAGGGAAGCGGCCGGCTGGAACTGGCCGAGGCCATCGCCGATCCCGGCAATCCCCTGACGGCCCGGGTGATGGCGAATCGCATCTGGATGCACCACTTCGGACGGGGCATCGTGAGCACCGCCAGCAACTTCGGCCAACTGGGGGATCGCCCCTCCCACCCTCTACTGCTGGACTACCTGGCTTCCAGGCTGATCGCCGACGGCTGGTCGCTGAAGTCCCTCCATCGCGAGATCATGCTATCGGCCACCTACGCCCTCTCCAGCGTCCAATCCGACCGCAATGCCGACCTGGACCCCGACAACCGCCTCTACTGGCGCGCCCATCGGCGGCGGCTGGATGCCGAGGCGCTGCGAGACACCCTCCTGTTCGTCTCCGGGAAACTGGATGCGGCCCTGGGAGGGGCCCCGCTGTGGTTGACGGAGAACCTGGCCTGGCGCAAGGGCCCCGACGGGGAGCCCGACAAGTACAGCCAGCCGGCCGAGTGGATCCTGGCCGATTCCAATCGGCGCACCCTCTACGGCTTCGTCAGCCGGCGGCGTCCGGACAAGACCATGACCCTGTTCGACTTCCCCAATCCGACCGCCATCAGCG
>JAPVWS010000177.1 GCA_027493295.1 Candidatus Versatilivorator vitaminiformans
GAGCAGGATACCGATGCCATCGTCAATGCCGCCAATCGGGAGCTGATCCTGGGAGGGGGTGTGGCCGGGGCCATCCGACGTAAGGGGGGAGACTCGATTCAAGGAGAATGCCACCGAATCGGGGGCACCGAAGTCGGCGGGGCCGTCATGACCGGCGGGGGGAATCTCAAGGCTCGCCACGTCATCCACGCGGTGGGTCCGCGCATGGGTGAGGGGGACGAGGATGGAAAGCTTGGCCGGGCGACCCTGAACAGCCTGGTCCTGGCGGATTCGAAGGGCCTGAAGAGTATCGCCTTTCCGGCCATCAGCACCGGGATTTTCGGCTTTCCCGCTCACCGGTGCGCCCGGATCATGCTGGAAGTGACCTGCAATTATCTTTCAGGAAAGAGCCGGCTCCGGCTGGTCGTCTTCTGCCTCTACGATTCGGCCACGCTTGCTCTCTTCGAGAAGCAACTGGCCCTCTTCCGATCCAACCTGTAGTTGGAATTTCCGACGGGCGGCGGGTGAATGATGGGCAAGACCTACCGGTACTGTCGAATCGACCGCCGCGGATGCATCCATTGCGGCTGCCGTGACTTCGAGCAGGCGTTTGTTATCGACGACCCCCTGGCCGACGCCTGGGGGCTCTCGGGTCGCGAACGGCGCTGGCTGGATCTGCGGGAAGGCAATCACTGCCGCAATTGCGGCATGTCCAAACGGGTCCGCATGCTGCTGTGGAGCATCAGGCGCCGGTGTCGGCCCGGCTCGCGGCTGAGGATTTTGCACCTGAACCAGGTCAACGCCCTGGCGCCGGCGTTGCAGAGCCTCGGCAACGTCACCGAGACCGTCCATCGACCCGACAGGCCCCTGGGCTCCCAAATCGACGGTCGTTTCAATGAGGACATGTCCCGGTTGAGCTTCGAGGATGGCCGGTTCGACCTGGCCGTTCACTCCGAAACACTGGAACATCTGCTGGAGTACGACCGCGCTCTCGATGAGGTCAGGCGGGTGTTGAAGCCCGGCGGGATCCAGGTATACACCATTCCGCTGCTCTTCTCCCGGGTCACCCGGCAACGGATGACCCGGGATGCCTCCGGAAGGCTGGTGTCCCGCCTGCCCCCCAGCTTTCACGGCTGCGACCGGGAGTTCCCGGTCATCTGGGAGTTCGGGGGCGATTACCTCCGACAGAGGGGCGCCCGCATCCGGGAGATTCACTTCGACAACTACTGGAGAAATCGGACTGTCTTTGCCCTGATCGAAGGCAAGGAGGGGGATTAACGGGTCCTTTGCTGGTAGTCCAGCACGGTGTCCACGATGGCGATCTCGACCCGCCGGTTCCTGGCTCGGGCTTCCGTCGAAGTCCCCTCCACCAGGGGGCTGGACTTGCCGAAGCCCTCGGCCGTGATGATTTCCGGATCGATGAAGGAGGTCACCAGGTAGTCCCGCACCGCCTTGGCCCGCCGCTCCGAGAGCTGCTGGTTGTAGGCCTGGGTGCCCACGTCGTCGGTGTGTCCGTAGACAAAGATGTGGTGCCCCTTCGAGGTCAAAAGGATTCCGGCGATCTTGCTGAGCAGTTCCTTGTTGTGGGGCTTCAGTTCGGCCTTGTCGAAATCGAACTGGATGGCCTGGCTGTCCAGGTTCATGATGAGGCCCAGAGCCGTGCGACGGGTCTCCACCAGTCGGCTGAGCGCCTGCTGCATGGCGTCCAGCTTTTCGTCGCGCTCCTTGCGTATCCGGGCGGCCTCTTGTCGTGCCCGCTCGGCTTCCTGTTTGGCCTCCCTCATCTCGGCCTTCGACCTGGCCGCGGCCGCCCGCGCCTCCGAGGCCACTTCCTCGGCCCGGGCGCGCCCCAGAGCCGCCTTGAGAGCGTTCTCCTCGGCCCGTTCGGCCTGGCGCCTGGCGCTCTCGGCGGTTTCGGCCACGGTTCTGCTCACCCGCCTGAGCCCGGCCATCTCCCGGCTCAGGTCGGTCAGCTTCAGATGGGTCAGAACCAGCAGAACCGCAACCACCGCTAGTGACAGTAGGATGGCTGCAAGCAGGATTCTGCCGGGCGTCACTTTGTGGCGGAATGAAGTGTTATCGGGACTTTCCATGGAGGTTTCGTCCAATAGAACCAGACTGTGTCTGTTTCCGGAGTTCGGCCCGCTACTCGAAAAACCACAGCCGCAGGGCAAACAGAATGACGGTCACCGTCACCACCTTCTTGATCCACCCGTGTCCCTTGAGGATAGTGAGCCTGACCCCCACCAATCCTCCTGCCAGGTTTCCGGCGCCCAGGACGAACCCCAGAAGCCAATCAACCTTCCCCTCGCTCGCGAATATCCCCAACGAGATGACCATGGTCGCCAGGATCACCAGCACCTTCACCGCGTTTCCCTTGACCAGGTCCAAGCCCCACAGGGTAGTGGCCGCCAGGATGAGGAATCCCACTCCGGCCTGGACGAATCCGCTGTAAACGCCGACCACAAAGAAGGCGGCGGCAATCATCCACCAGGGTCGTCCGCCGGGAGACGAGTCCAGCTTTCCCTTGAGTGGGTCCCAAAGGGTCCAGAGCGTCACCGCCACCATCAGGAAGGCCAGAGTGTCCTTGAAGGCCTCATCCCCGATCCAAATAGCAACCTCAGCACCCAGCCAGGCACCAATCATCGCCGGCAGAGCCGCCGACTGGAGGCTGGTTCGCCAGTCCATCACCCCGTGTTGATGAAAGCTCCAGACGGCCCCCACGTTCTGGGTCAAGACCGCCACCCGGTTGGTCCCGTTGGCCACGGTGGCCGGCAGTCCCAGGAAGATCAGGACCGGAAGCGTCAGGAAGGATCCCCCTCCGGCCACCACGTTCAGCGTGCCGGCAATGAATCCGGCAACCAGCAGGATCAGGTAACTGCCAAGTTCGGTCATGAGTCCATGCTACTTCGGTCGGTCTCCGATGCGGCCCAAGCCCAGCATGCTACCACGATATGGGAAAGATCTGCCTTCATTGACAGCCTCGACCCGGAAGTGTTAGTGATAGCCCCCAAGATCACGTCACCGGGTGGACCCCCACTCGCGCAATGTGCGGAAACTGGAGATCCCCATGCCTGCCAAACCCGCTTGGGCGCTCAGCGCCTCAATCCTCGTGCTGTTGTCGATTGTAGCGTTTCCGATCGCCTCGGCCGAAACCGTCGATTCCAAGCGCCTGATCGAGGCGGCCAAGGAGCCGCAGAACTGGCTGATCTATTCCGGCACCTATGACGCCTGGCGCTACAGTCCGCTGGATCAGATCAATCGGGAGAACGTGAAGCGGCTGGCGCCGGTCTGGATCTTTCAGACGGGCAAGGTGGAC
>JAPVWS010000178.1 GCA_027493295.1 Candidatus Versatilivorator vitaminiformans
ACACAGATAACATACTGAGAATAAAGACAGTTATGAACAGCACTGGACGACGGTGAACGATTCTGGAATTTTCAATACCGCCGCATTCGCGGCTGGGTTGACGCGGACCCATACGACCCCGGGTTGCCACCCGGGGCCACCCTGAGCCGCAGCTACGCAGCTCTATAGGGATGGCTCGTAGGTGGCGTCTTGCCGGGTAACCCACGTCAACCGCAGCATTCGCAGCTCTCACCAAACCCACAATGCTGCAAGAGGAAACGTGCTTTTCTATTTGGAATGTGCCCCGGGGCAGAGCCCGGGGGAGCCATCGGGAAACGTCACATAGGGGAGTTGAGCCGCGAACGCGGCGGCAGCAAACACCGGCATGCCAAACTCAAGCGCAAGCCCGTTACTCATCTGCAAAAACGCTGCCTGAGCCAGCTTCCTTGACAGCCGCGAATGCGGCGACGACAGGTAGCCGTGGGCGTCAGCTAGGCCCGGCCCGAGCCATTGGGACGCGGGCCATCAACTTCCCATTGCCGCACTACCGGGCGCGGGAATAGAATGGGAGCATCCATCGCGACGTTCGTTGGGGCTCGTCTCCCGGATGGGCGTATGCGGCCGTTCAGAAGGTTATTCTGCCATGAAGGCTGAATCCCTGAAGTCAAGACTGATTGCAGCCGGGGCGCTGGTGCTCTGCCTAGCCGGGTCGGGACTGGCGTCCGAGAAGTTTCCGGCCGAGGCACTGGAGTTTTTCGAGAAGGAAGTGCGTCCGGTCCTGGCCACGCACTGCTACGACTGCCACGGTCCCCAGGTGCAGCAGGGGGGGCTGCGGCTGGACTCGAGGGAGGGCCTCCTCAAGGGAGGAACCCGCGGGGCCGCGGTGGTGGAAGGGGAGCCCGGGTCGAGCTGGTTGATCAAGGCGGTTCGCCACCAGGAGCTGGAGATGCCGCCGGCCGGCCGGCTGTCGCCCGAGCAGATCGCCGCCCTGGAACGCTGGGTCGCCCTGGGCGCGCCCTGGCCCGAGCCTGCCGCCACCCCGGGCGGGCCTGGTGAGGTGGATGAGTTCTACGCTGGAATGCTGCGGGAGCACTGGTCCTATCAACCCTTGACCGAACCCCGGGCGCCGGGAAACGGTGCGCTTGCATCGGGGCATCCCGTGGACCGGTTCATTCTGGCGGAGTTGGAACGCCGGGGGCTGAAGCCGGCCCCGCCGGGAGACCGGCAGACCCTGGTCCGAAGGCTCAGCCTGGTGTTGACCGGTTTGCCGCCCGAGCCCGAGGAAGTCGATCGATTCGTTCGGGATGCCTCCCCCAACGCCTACGAGCGGATGGTGGACCGTCTTTTCGCCTCTCCTCACCTGGGGGAACGGTGGGCGCGTCACTGGATGGATGTGATGCGCTTCGGGGAAACCTACGGCTACGAGTGGAACTACGAGCTGCTGGCTGCCTGGCGCTACCGCGATTATCTGATCCGGGCCTTCAACCAGGATCTGCCCTTCGACAAGTTGGTGCGGGAGCACGTGGCCGGCGATTTGCTGAAACAACCCCGCATCGACCGCAGGTTGAAACTGAATGAGTCCCTGGCCGGGGCGGCATTCTTCCGCCTGGGAGAAATGGGTCACGACAACTGCGTGACCTTCAGGGAAATCCGCACCGACGTGGTCGACAACCAGATCGACACCCTCACCAAGGCTTTTCAGGGCCTGACGGTGGCCTGTGCCCGCTGCCACGACCACAAGCTGGACCCCGTTCCCACCCAGGACTATTACGCGCTCTACGGGATCCTGAACAGCTCGCGCCAGCTTTCCCGGACGTTGGACGTCGGGGACTCCGACCAATGGATCAAGCAGCGCCTCAAGAAGCTGAAATCTTCCATCCGCAAGGAGCTGGCCAGGCTCTGGATTCGCCAGTCCGAACAGATTCCCGACTACCTGCTGGCGATCCAGGCGGCCCGGAACGGAGCTGCTCCATCCGCGGCCCGGGCCGCCGGTCTCGATCCCGAAAGACTGAAGCAATGGCGCCAGGTCCTGCTCAAGCAGAGCATGGACCCCGAGGGGATTCTCTATCCCTGGGCAGCCATCGCCTGTGAGGCCGGGTTGTCTCCCGGAAGCTTTCGCCGGGCCTGGTCGAAGATGGAGACCCACTACAAGCGGGAGATGGCGGAGCGCAAGGACTTCAACCGGACCCACTTTCTGAGCTTCGGCGATTTTCGTTCCGGCAGCCCCGGCGACTGGCGCCCCGACGGTCTCGGAATCATGGGGGGGGCGGTTAACGACGGAGCCTTGACCCTCAACACCGATGGCTCGCGAGCTGTTTCGGGGGTTCTTTTCGCCGGCCTCTACAGCCACGTCCTCTCGGAACGTCTCAACGGCGCCCTGCGCTCTCCCTATCTGCCCAAGGACAAGAAATTCGTGAGTCTGCGGCTCATGGGAGGCAAGCTGGCTTCCCGACGGACCATCGTGGATCACTGCGTCCTCGGCGAGGACTACAAGCCGCTGGAGAGCGATCGCCTGTCCTGGTACCGCATTCCCATCAAGCACCGCGACACGACCTTTCCGCTCTATATCGAGCTGGTCACCAAGGACGGCAATCCCCGCATACCCGAGCGCCCCCGGCATCTCAAGGGCTACACCGAGGAGGACTTCGTCAGACCCGGGTCCTATTTCGGCATTTCTCGGGCGGTGCTGCACGACATCGAGGAACTGCCGCGGGAGGAACTGGACTACCTGGACCCGCTGTTCCAGGGGAGGGCGCCGCGCAGTGCCGCGCAGTTGGCCGGGCGCTATGGAGCCGCCAGCCGCCGCGCCCTGACCGCCTGGGCCAAGGGGAAGGCGGGGTTGCCGGAGGTGCGCTGGATCAATTGGCTGATCGGGAATGAGTTGCTCGAGAACCGCAAGGACCTGAGCCCCCGGCTCAACCGCCTGGTTTCCGCCTACCGCAACCTGGAGTCCCGGCTCTCAACACCGCGGATCATCAGCTCCATGGGCGACGTCGACCCCGGATTCGATGCCCCCTTGCTGGAGAAGGGAGACGCCAAGCGTCCCGGCGATCCGGTGCCTCGCGGCTACCTGACCCTGTTGAATGCCACCGGATCGGCCTTCCGGACCCCGGGCAGCGGACGCAGGGAACTGGCCGAGATCATCGCCTCGGCCGACAATCCGCTGACGGCCCGGGTGATGGTGAACCGTCTCTGGCACCACGTGTTTGGCCGTGGCATCGTGGCCACCGTGGATGACTTCGGCCGCTTCGGAGACAAGCCCACCCATCCCGAGCTGCTCGACTACCTGGCCAGCCGATTCGTCAAGGACGGATGGTCGGTCAAGCGGTTGCTGCGCCTGCTGGTTCTCTCCGAAACCTTTCGCCAGTCCAGCCGGCCGTCGTCCCTGGCCACCCGGGTCGACCCCGACAACCACAGCCTCCACCACTATCCGCTGCGGCGGTTGGAAGCCGAGGTCATTCGGGACACGATCCTGTCGGCCTCCGGGCGGTTGGAACCCCGCCTCTACGGTCCCAGCATCCAGCCCTTTCGGGACGATCCCAAGGATTATCGCAAGCTGCTCTCCGGGCCCCTGGACGGAAACGGGCGGCGCAGCCTCTATCTGAGAGTGACCCGCATGGAGAGTCCGCCCTTTCTGGAACTCTTCGACTTTCCGGCGCCCTCGGCCACGCGCGGCCGTCGAGACCGCACCAACGTGCCTTCCCAGGCCCTGGCGCTGCTCAATGACGCCTTTGTGGTCGAGCAAGCCGGCTATTGGGCGGAACGACTGCTGGCTGAAAGGGATGAAACCGTGGAAGCCCGCCTGGAACGAATGTTCCGCCGGGCGCTGGGCCGTTCGCCGGACCCGACCGAGCTGGGGAGATTCAGAGGCGCGGTCTCGCGGTTATCGGCCTTGCACGGCATCTCTGAAGAGAATATACTGGGCGAAAAAAAAGTGTGGAAAGACATGGCTCACGCCATGTTCAATCTGAAAGAGCTTATCTATCTGTTCTGAGGCCCCACCATGTCGAATCGAAAAGGGAACGGAGAGGGTTGTCCAGGGTATGCCGGCGCTCCGCTGACCCGGCGCGAGGTGCTCAAACAGGCAGCCAATGGTTTCGGAATGCTGGCGCTGTCTTCGCTCATGGCCGATGAGGCCTACGCCGGACTTGTTCCCACGACCCTGCCTCATTTCCCTTCCAAGGTGAAAAACGTCATCCTCTGCTTCATGCCGGGCGGGGTCTCGCACATGGACACTTTCGACCCCAAGCCCAAGCTGAACGAGCTGCACGGCCAGCTTTCGGGAGACGGGCAGAGGACCTGGCAGGGGTGCCCCTGGAGCTTCAAACGCTATGGACAGTCCGGGATGCCCGTCAGCGAGCTGCTCCCCCATATCGCCACCTGCGTCGACGATCTGGCCGTGGTCCGCTCCATGGTCTCGGGGTTTCCACTCCATCCCCGGGGCAACATCCTGTTCCACACCGGCAGGAACGTGGGAGGGCATCCCAGCCTGGGATCCTGGATCACCTACGCTTTGGGCAGCGAGAACAAGAACCTGCCCGGATATGTGCTGCTGCACACCGGAGATATTCCCCCCGGCGGCCTGGAGAATTTTTCCAACGGCTTCCTGCCCGCCACCCACCAGGCCCTGCCCGTCAAGGCCGAGGGCAATGCCATCGACAACCTGGTGGCTTCCGACGACGCGCGGCTGCAGCAGGCCAAGCTGGACCTGCTCCTGGACCAGGACCGGGCCTTCGGCGCTTCGGCGGGCAGCGACGACGCCGTGGAGGCGGCCATCCGCAACTACGAAATGGCCTACCGCATGCAGTCGCTGGTGCCGGACGTTCTGGACCTGGACAAGGAGACCGAGGCCACCAAGCGTCTCTACGGCCTGGACACCACCAACAAGGACAAGCGGAACTACAGCCTGCAGTGTCTGCGGGCCCGCCGGCTGGTGGAGGAAGGGGTGCGCTTCGTGGAGATCACCTGCCCGGTTCTATTCGGGCAGAACAACGGGACCTGGGATCAGCACTCCTATCTGAAGCGGGGCCACGAAGCCAACGCGCTGGTGACGGACCAGGCGGTGGCGGCGCTGATCAAGGACCTCAAGTCGCGCGGCATGCTGGAGGAGACGCTGCTCATCTGGGGCACCGAGTTCGGGCGGACCCCCGACAGCTCCAACGGTGACGGCCGCGATCACCTGGAAACCGCCTTCACCATCTTCATGGCCGGCGGGGGCACCAAGGGTGGCACTCTCTATGGCGAGACCGACGAGATCGGCAAGAAAGCGGTGGAGAACATCACCACCGTGCACGACCTCCATGCCACCATCCTTCACCTGGTTGGCCTCGACCACGAGAAGTTGACCTACCGCTTCGGCGGCCGGGACCTCAGCCTGACCGACGTCCACGGCAGCGTAATCCGGCCTATCCTGGCCTGACCCGCAACCAAAAGGATGCCGGACTGCCCGCAGACTTCGGTGCTTACGGCCTCCGTGTCCTGGTCGTCACCGGCCCACTCTCCAAGGACCGAACGGCTACTCCTGGCTGAGCAGGAAAGCGCCGTCCCCGCTGCGCTGGCCGGGCCTGCCGCCGTCGTTGATCACGCCGTAGGTGATGAACGGGTTGTTGCCCGAGATCTTCCTCACCTGCACGTACCCTTGACGAATCTTACCTAGAATCCCATTTTCCTGCCTCCAACGGCGAGGACCCAGCGTCACCGTTTTGGTTCTCGGTTGAGAATTCCCGCTACCGTCGTAAATGGTGATCTCGAAGGTGCTGGAACTGTCGTCGATTTCACCCGTATTGACCAGGGCCAAGTTGCTGCGGTTCTCCGCGTTCTGCTGCAGTCCGTAGATCCAGGCGGTTTCGACCGAAGCCGCACCGTAGGGCACACCATTGTAGAAGAGGCTGTATTGCCCTCCTGTCTGGTCGGGAGAGCCCGTCCGAGCCCCGATCACGATCCCGCTCATGTCCCCTCCGGCGGGGGTGGCGAACAGCGCTCCGACGAAGGCTCGGCCGGCCGGGCCGATTCCGGCCACACCCTCCTCGCGCAGCCAGTTGACGAGGTTGGGCTGGATGCGTTGCTCCCCGGCCTTGAGCTTAAGGCTGAAGGTGGCAGCAGCGGTGCCGCTTTCAGCCGAGTCCGGCCCAAAGCTGAAGTCCACCTGCTTGTCCGAAGGCGAGAAGTTGGTAACGGTCAGTTCGCTTTGGAAGTTTCCAGTTTCGATGATGACCGGCAGGGTTTGTCCGTTAGTGCCTACCAGGGAGGATTCGGCGAGGGGAAAGACGAAGGAGCCGTCAGAGTTGACGTTGTCGTTGATGACTCCGTAGGCATAGTAAGCTGCCGTCCCACCTACTCGTTCCACCTTCACGTAGCCATTGTCGAAACCAGCCATGCTCAGGATGCTATTGTACTGATGAAATCCCCCGGGAGGCAGGGAGAGATCCGGCAAGACCTCACTCCTCCCCGGTGCAGCCGAATCTCCGGAAAAGATGGTCACTCTCAGGGTGAGGTCCCCTTGGTTCGAGTCCCCGGAGTGCTGAACGGCCACGTTGGAGCGGTCCTGAGCGTTTTGGCGCAGCCCACACAGGTAGACCACCTCCTGGAATCCATCATCTCCGGCAATGCCGGGATAGGCGAGTCCGGCCCGACCCTCGGGGACGTTAGTGGTGGTCCGCGTGGTCACGCTCACCTCGGAAGACCCCGAAACTTCGACTCGCAGGGTTCCGATGCGGTTCCCGGAGCCGGGGATGGGAATGCCCAGGCCTGAGAGGTAGTCGATGGCCTCCGGTTCGATGCTCTGCTGTCCCGGCGCCAGCTTGTCAGTGGCCGTTCCGCTTCCCCCTCCCGCCTTGGCCGTGTAAGTGTAGTGAAGAGTCGCCTCCTCTGTTCCCCGGTTGGTCAGGGTCAGCTCGGAGGTGAAAAAGGCATTGTTGCGCCCCGCCGAGGTCAACAGGACCGGGACGAAGATGCTTGTGTCTCCTGATGTCAGTTGAAAGCTCTCGCTGCCGGATCTCCCATCGCTGCAGCGATAACTGGACGTACCGGCAGTCGCGGAAGTAAAGGTGAGTTGAACCGTACAGGAGGTGTCGTCATCGTAGGTCAACGTCAAGGTTCCCGTCCGGGGGCCGTGGCTTTGAAAGACGTAGCTGCCGGTCTTGACAGCCCCCTCCGCATCGGTTTCCTTGAAGTCGTTTCCCGCGAGGAAGACCATCCGGCCTCGTTCCGTGGTCAGCACTTGCCCTGCATCCAGCCGGGTGAACCGGACGCCGCTGTCAATTTGCCCGTAGATCCAGTCATAGAGGGCAGAAGTACGGGTGTAGACTGTCGGGTAACCCCTTCTCCCGCCTCCCCATTGGGAGTTAGTTCCTACCTGCCCCCAATCGCCGTCGGGTAGAGCCACCAGGAGAGGAGCTCCGCTATCTCCCAAGTCATCTCCCTTTCCTTCTTCCCCAGCGCACAACGTTCGCTCGTGGACCACTTCTTCGTTTCTCCACAAGCTGTCCCTCAAACAATCTTCCGGAGTCCATACGGGGATATCCACATGGTGAAGGATTCGGGGGTAGCTGCGATCGTCAGTTCGTCCCCAACCGACGGTGGCGGCCCTGCTGCCGGAAGGCGCATACCACGCTTCTTCCTCCGGAGTCAGGACCCTGACCGGGGTCGCCGGAGCCGGCTCCATAATCTCAATCAGAGCGGCATCGTTTCTGAAGCCCGCACCCTTGTAATAGTAGTCCGGGTGGATGATCACGCGGCCGATCTCATCTCTGGTGTTCTCGCAAACTCCCTTGTCCCAGTCGTACCCCAGGAAAACGGAAACGTCGTTGGGGTCATCGACGGACCCGTCATCGGCGACGAGGCAGTGTGCCGCCGTGAGAATCCAGTTGGGGGCGACCAGGCTTGCAGTGCAGAATTTGGTTGGGGTGGCGACCCGCGCAACGAAAGGCCACTCTCCGGGAGTGACCTCCTCCCCGCCAAGGATTGGATGGGAGTCTCGCGGAGCGGGTTTCTCCCGGGGGTCGGTGGGAAGCGTTAGCGATGAGACGTCCGAGATCCCCTGGGACTCTCCGGTGGTGGATCCGCCGGCGATCGTGCGCACTCGGCTTCCGTCCGCACTCACTTCCAGGATTCGCAGTTGTTTCTGGTCAGCTATGATCAGGTTTCCGGCCGAGTCAAAGACCATTCTGCCCGCGGCTCTTCCGCTGGGGAGTTCGGAGAGATCGGAAAACAGCGTCAGCGTTTGGTCAGGCTCGAGCCGATAGATGGCTCCGTCATCGTCGATAAAGTGCAACAGGCCTTGTGAGTCAAACGCCAATCCGTCCGGGTACCGCATTCCCGTTCTCAGGGCGTGTGTCCCATCCGGAATCCGATAGTCCCATTGTCGACCGTTGCCGACCACCGTTGTGATCGTTGAACCGGCAGGATCGATCTTGCGAATGCGGAAATTGGAATTGTCGGCCAGGTAAAGTGACCCGTCGGCGCCCACAGCCATGTCCTGGATGTAGTTGAATTGCGCCTCCGTCGGGTGCCCTCCATCGCCCCGGCAGCCTCTCTCTCCACTTCCTGCCAGATGGAAGATCCTGCCGTTCTCGACCCGCCAGATCTGTTCATCCGATTCCCAGATGTACAATGTTTCCGAACGCAGGTCGTATGCAATGGCTCTCGCATCGTACAGGCCAAAGTCGATTGCCGGCTGGCCATAAGGGACGCTGCCATCCCAAGCTCCGCCTCCGGCGATGGTTGTGATGATGCCGCTGGAATCCACCCGGCGGATCAGGTCGCTGTCGGAGATGTAGACCTCGTTGTGCGAGCCTGTGGCGATGCCAAACGGGTAACTCAACCGAGCTTCGGTTGCCGGCCCGCCGTCGCCGCTCGAATCGCTGGATTCCCTCAGCTCGCCGGTCCCGGCGAACACGGAGGTCTTACCGTCAGGCGTGACCTTCAGCACCCGTTTGGAGTCGTGATCGACAACCAGAATGTTGCCCTCGGCGTCGAGGGCAATGTCGTTCAGGCTGGAGAAGGAAAGATCCGGTGACGCGCCCTGAGCGAACCCATCAGGTTCGGTCGGGGAGATAACGAATAAGGTTAGGGCAAGGGTTTTGAGAATTCTGGTTTGCATGGTCATTGTCGGTTCCAGCCCTTGGAGTGCCTTCTCTTAAATCGAGATTCGGTTCGAAAGTGAGGAAGTGGCATTCCCTCAGGCGTACAATGTTTCCCCGAAAGGGATCCCGAAGCCTGACCAGCAAAGCGTTAATCTCAAGGAGATCAAACCTTTAGATGCTAACAGGCGAGAACGACCCCCCTCTGAGGGGAGGGGATATGCAAGGACTCCGGTCGGCTTCGGCCGGACCCTATTCCCGAGCGGGGATATAGGCGCCGTCGCCGGTTCTCTGACCCGGGGCTCCGCCGTCGTTGACCACCCCGTAGGCCAGAAAGGGATTGGCTCCCGAGACCTTGCGGATTCGCACGTAGCCCTGCGTGGTCCCTGGAGCGTATTTGCCCAGGATGCCGTTGATCTGATGGAAGCCCTTGGCCGGGACCGTGGTGTCTCGGGCGCTGTCCCGGGCGGTCACGGTCTTGACCAGCGTG
>JAPVWS010000179.1 GCA_027493295.1 Candidatus Versatilivorator vitaminiformans
TCATCCTCCAGCTTGTAGACCCGCTTCTTGAACCAGGGGTAGGTGTTGATCTTGTTGTAGGTCACGCAGGGACTGAAGACATCCACCAGGGCAAATCCCTTGTGGGCGATGCCGCCGGCGATGACATCGGCCATGTGCCTGGGCTCGCCCGAAAAGGCCCGGGACACGTAGGTGGCGCCGGAGACAATGGCCAGCGCGATGGGATTGAGGGGCATTTCGGCGTTCCCACGGGGGGTGGACTTGGTGCGCACCTCCTTCATGGTGGTGGGGGAGGCCTGGCCGGTCGTCAATCCGTAGATCTGATTGTTCATGACAATGTAGGTGAGGTCCAGGTTGCGGCGCATGGCGTGCACGAAGTGGCCCAGACCGATGCCGTAGCCGTCTCCATCCCCGCCGGTGATCACCACATTCATGTCCTGGTTGGCGAACTTGATCCCGGAAGCCACGGCCACGGCCCGGCCATGCAGGCTGTGGACGCCGTAGGCATGGATGTAGCCCGGCAGGTTGGAAGAGCAACCGATCCCGGAGACCGTGAACAGCTCCTCGGGCTTGATGCCCAGTTTTCCGGCCGCCATCTTGACGCCCCTGAGAACACCGAAATCGCCGCAGCCCGGACACCAGTCCGGATCGATGATGCTTTCATAGGTGCTGATGGGTAAAGAAATCGTCATTTCCATAGGGTCTTAAGCCTCTCCATTCTTCCCGCGACCTTTCAGCCGGCGCGGAAAATCAAATCCAAAACGATACCAAACCCCGATCGGTCGGCTGAGTCGCCGACTTCCTTCGGATGTGCCTCTCAATCCCGGGACACCGTCGAGACCGGCTTCCAGGCATAGGTGGATCCGGTTCGCTGCCCGACGAACAGGTCTCCGTTCTTTTCGCCGCCCTTCCGGCTCACCAATTCGATGCACCAGGTGGGCTCTTCCGCCGACACGCCGTTCCCCACCTCCATGGAGGCCGGCCGCACCGAGTTGCTCAAATGGGTTCGAATGTAGTGATAGGCAATCTCCCGGGCTTCCTCCCGAGTGACCTCCAGCGACAGCGACTCGCCGCCTAGGATCTCCTTGACCCGGTTCACGATGAAGGCCGGCTCGAAAGGCTCCCCGTCGTACTTGAGGACCATGTCGTCCAGGGAGAAACCGGTCTCGGACCTCAAATGCTTGGCAAACTGACCGGTGTAGTTCACCTCCACGCCCACCGTCTTCCTGCATCCCTTCAGGATTTCCAGGGCCTCCTTGGCGTGAAACGGCAGCAGATACTTGAAATGGAGCTGATTGGTTGCAATGCCTTCCGACCTCAGGATCTCGGCGGCCTCTCGAATCACGCCCCTGCAGGACCCCCAGCCGACCAGGGTCACGTCCGCATCCTCCGGACCCTCGATTTGCGGCGGCGGCAGCTCCCTCAGGGCTCCTTCCAGCTTCTTCATGCGCTTTTCCTGCACCTTGCGCCGCACCGGCGGACTGGTGTACTCGTCGCTGATCAGAATCCCTTCTTCGTCGTGGTCATCGGTGGGAGCGACATAGACCGTGTTCTTGGTTCCGGGGAGGGCTCGGGGGGATATTCCCGATTCGGTGAAGGCGTAGCGCTTGTAGGTGCCGTTGTCTTCCGGCCATTCGGTCACCAGTTGGCCGCGGTCGATCACCAGGTCGGGCTTGAGCGCATCCCTCTCGATGGTCTCGGGATGTTCCGAAAGCAGCAGGTCGGAAAGAATGATCACCGGGAGCTGGTACTTGTCGGCCAGGTTCAGGGCTTCGGCGGCGGTATAGTAGGCTTCGGTCACGTCGGCCGGAGCCATGATGATGCGGGGGAAATCGCCTTGGGAAGCCCCCAGGGCCTGGTTCAGGTCGGCCTGTTCGGTCTTGGTGGGAATCCCGGTCGAAGGACCGCCGCGCTGGACCGTAATGAACACGACCGGCGCTTCGATCATGCCGGCCTGCCCCACGGCTTCGGTCATCAGGGCGAACCCGCCGCCCGAGGTCGCGCACATGGAGCGGGCCCCGGCCAGGCCGGCGCCGACAGCCATGTTGGCGACCGCAATTTCGTCCTCGCACTGCTTGACCACGATCCCGCAGCGATCGGCATGAGCGACCATCCAGTGCAGGATGGTGGAAGCGGGGGTCATGGGGTAGGCGGAATAGAACTTGCAGCCGGCGGCGACCGCACCCAGGGCCATGGCTTCGTTTCCGGTGATGAAGGGTCTGCGGATGCGGCTGAAGTTCCATTCGTACCCCAGGGGCACGAACTTTTCCTTGGCGTAGTTGTAACCCGCCTTGGCCACCTCGATGTTCTGGTTGACCACCTCCTGGCCCTTGTGCTGGAAGGTGTCGGCCAGAACTTCGGCCATCATCTCGAAATCCAGTCCCAGCAGGAAGATGGCCGCGCCCAGGGATACCGTGTTCTGCATGACGGGAAGCGTTTTCCCCAGCGGCTTCAGCAACTCGCGCACGGGCATCGGCACCGGCAGGACCTGACCTTCGAACAACGAGGAGTCCAGGGTCAGCTTGTCGGAATTGAACAGGACGGCTCCGCCGGGCTCCACTTCCCGGGCATGCCTCTCCAGGGTGTCCTGATTGAGCGCGATCAGCAGATTCAGGTGATCTCCGTGAGAGTAGACCTTCTCCTCGCCCATCCTGACCCGCAACCAGATGTGGCCCCCGCGGATGATGGACTGGTAACTGTTGTAGGCATACAGATACAGCCCCAGTCTGGAGGCCGTCTTGGCAAAGGTGTCGCCGGTCTTGTCCAACCCGTCGCCGGCGGCTCCTCCTATTCCCAAGGTCACTTCTTTCATGATTCTCCTTTCAAAGCCTGCAACCGGCCGTGCCCGTCACCGCGGCGCCGGGCCCTCCTGTCCCCGGAGGGCTTCCCAGGTGTCCGTGGCTTCCCCAAGGAAGGCTCCCCGAGCCGTCCACGAGCCGGAAATTCCCACTGCGTAATGTCAGCGAATGTGAATTAAATATCGTGTATTCCGGTAATGCCGTCGAACCGGGCGGCGCTGCCGCCCCCGAATGAACGCCGGCGCACCGCCTGGCGAAATGGGTTGTCCGGCCATCAAACGCGCTACCCGCGCTGTGTATCAGAATATCAGAGATGCCCGTCAAGTCGCTAACAATAAATGAACCCGGGGGGATAAGCGGCGGCGTTTCTCGAGCGAGGCTTCGTCTCCGGCCGGCATGCAATCAATTGGCAATTGACGATGGTTGATTGGGGAGTCAGGACAGTGGACGTTTCTTCAAATACAAAATCAAAAGTTCACAATCCGAAATTCACAATAGCTGATTCATATGTCAATGCTGTTACAACTCCGGAGATTCAGCCCCCCTTCATTCCGTCAGGACTTTCCTCAATCGGTGGGCCGACTCGGCCAGCGAGGGCTGCAGGTATGCCACCGCCTCCCCCTTGCGGCTGCGGGTAAGCGGACCCTCGGATCCGGGTTCGACCCGGGCATTCACAAACACCGGCCCGGGTTCCCGCAGAATCGCGGGAAGGGTCCGAGCATAGTGCGCCGGGTCGTCGAAAGCGTAGGTCCGGCCGAAACCCGCCGCCCGGGCCAATCCGGCGAAGTCCACCCGGCCGGCGCCCGCAATGGCTTGATTGCCGGTGATTTCAAAGGTCCGGTTTTCAACCGTGAAGAGGATCAAGTTGGGGGCTCCGGCTTCTACAACCGTCGCCAGGGAGCCCAGAGTCATCAAGAGGCTGCCGTCGCCGTTCAGGCAGATGACCCTGCGTTGGGGCTGGGCCAGGGCAATGCCCAAGGCCAGATCGGCAACGTGGCCCATAGCGCTGTCCGCCGAGGCGAAGTCCAACGGGCTGTCAGAGAACCTCGACCAGGGCCGCACCACGCCCATGGTGGTCACCACCACCTCGTCCGTCCTCAGCGACGCCAGGGGTTGCAACAGTTCCTGCTTGGTCAACACGATCAGGATCCGCAAAAACAGGATTCGGCGGAGGGCCGATACTCCAGCATCAGTTCCGGAGTGTCCAGAGTCACGCCTTTCTTTTTCCTGGATTCCATCCAGCGATCCAGGATGCCGGCGGCGATCCAGGCCCGTTCGGGGCGAACCGGACTTCGCGTGGATTGAATCAGGTCCTCGATCCGGGCGGCCAGACAGGCCGAGCCGGCGCGATTGGGTTCCGGGGGGAGAAGGAACTGGGTCGATGCCACCCCCGAATCGTCACCCAGACGGGCCGCAAAGGTGAAGTCTCCCACGGCTCCGTTGAGCACCAGCACGGCAGCCCTCAGTCCGTCGGAATAGTCCACCAGGCAGGCTTCCGGATGTTCGACCAGCCGGGGCAACTCCCCGCTGCCGACCAGGTCCCGGGGACGCCCGTCCTTCAAGGTCTCGCCCTGCAGGGAATCGGATCGGGCCACGGCTGCTTGCAGCAGTTCCCGGGACCAACGACCGCTGCTGCCGGCCCGCCACACCGCTTGGCCCTCCACCGCCTGAACCGACCGCACGCCGGTTTCGCCGCCCCTGCGCCGCTCCACCATGGCCTGCAGGGTTTCCAGGGCCCGGTAGCGATCGGAACGCCGGGAACCGATGCCCACCATCAGGGCCTGTTCCACCCGGCAGCCTGTCGGCAACTCCAGAGGAGGCAGCCTCCAGGTCATGGGCAGGGAGGATCCGGCCAGCACCGGGAACCCCAGTTGCCGGGAGGCTTCCACCATCCCGCGGGCCTGAGCCAGTCCGAGCGGTTCATCCCAATAGACCGGAACGACCTGGCCGTCCTCCTCGAATACTCTCACCATCGGCTCAATCAAGTCGGAGCCCGAGGGACCGCTGCTCGAATCATCTCCCTGTCCGGCGAGCATCAGCACCCCGTCCACGGACAGCCGGTCCCTGCCGCAACGCAGGGTTTCGGCGACGGATGAATAGATCCTGAAGCCGAATTCGGCCGCGCGCTCCCGGCTCTGGTCCGCTTCAGGAGCGTGGTCCACGTAGAGAGAGACCACATCCATGGCGGGCCGGTGCCACCTGGCCTCTCGTGGATATCCGATCAGGAAGCGGTCGGCAACCTGGCGGGCCGGGGAGCCGGGAGTCCACCGGGAAGCCAGGATGGCCAACCTCCTGGCCCTTCGTCGGGTCCGGATCGGCAAGCCGGCGGCGGGGGAAGCCGAAGCCGTTTTCAGGAAAGTGCGCCGCTCCGTCACGAGTGTCTCCGATAGGTGGGTTCGGGAGTGGGTCGATAGCGAACCGCCAAGTGGGGCGTTTCAAGGCGACGCTGCCCTCGCCACAGGGAATCCACACCCGCCTCGGTCATTCCGCTGGTCAGCAGGGTCCGCTCCACCGGGTAGGTTGCCCTGCCGGTCAGAAACATCTGCTCGATGCCGTTCACCTGGGGGCTGAAGAAGTTGGCTTCGGCGCCCCCGCCCAACCCGCGCACTGGAAGGTAAAAGTGTGTTGAAACCATTCGCCGCGGGTTTTTCAGACGGGCCGCGAAGGTCCAACCCATGGAGAGGCCTTCCAGCAGAAGCAGCGTCGCTTTCATCCCATCGGCATATTCGCAGCGAAAGGCCAGAGGCTGATCCAGTTGAGGGCCGGAGTCGGTGACCCGGTCCTTGACCAGCCCGGGTATTTTCTCCAAGGGCGGGTAGCTGTGGTCGAAGCCCTCCCGGGTCGAGGTCAGGGCCAGGCTACGGCAAAGGCAGGCCTCGAAGAGCTCGGGATCCCATCCACCCCGGTCCCAGGAACCCGCGCGCAGCGCCTCCCACACCCTGGGGCCGCGGACCGCCTGCAGCGCCGCCACCCCGGTCTCCCCTCCCCGCCGCCGCTCGACCATGCACTGCAGCGACTCGAACCCGTGAAAGCCGTAACTGTCGGCCCCGCCGCCGGCGCCGATCACCATGGCCTCCTCCACCTCGGCGTCCGAGGGGATCTCCAATCGGGGAAGGCGCCAGGCCACCGGAATGCTGGAACCGGCCATCAAGGCAAAGTCCAGCTCCCTGGCCGTTTCCACCATCTCCTCGGCCCATTCCCATTTCCAGGAGAGGTGCTTGTCGTTGAACACCGGCGCGCCTCGGCCGCTGGCCCGGAACACTTCCACGATCTGCCGGAAGAACTCATAGCGCGGATACATGGTCTGCCCCTTCTCGTTCCGGGGGTAGGTCCCGTGCTCTCCGATCAGCAGGACCCCGTCGACCGCCAGACTGTCTCCGCCCCGAGTCAAGGCCTCGGCGATAGTGGGATAGATCTTCAGGGAGGGGTATTGGCGGGCCCGGTCGCGGCTGAGATCGCTCTCTCGGACCTGGTCCACGTAGAGCGACACCACGTCCATGGGGGGGCGGTGAAATCGCCCGCCCCAGT
>JAPVWS010000018.1 GCA_027493295.1 Candidatus Versatilivorator vitaminiformans
CGATCTCCCCCCGCGTAAACGCGACATCGGCGTCGTCTTCCAGAACTATGCCTTGTTTCCCCACATGACCGTCGGGGAAAACCTTTCCTTTCCCCTGGAAGTGCGAGGAATGGAACCGCGACAAATCCGGGAACGGGTCCTCGGCGCGCTGGAACTGGTCCGCCTGGATGGGCTGGAAGGCCGGCGTCCCGGCGAGCTTTCCGGAGGCCAGCAGCAGCGGGTGGCCATTGCCCGCGCGCTGGTGTTCGAGCCGGCCCTGGTGCTGATGGACGAACCCCTGGGAGCTCTGGACCGCCGCCTGCGCGAGGAGATGCAATACGAGGTGCGGCGCATCCAGCGCAGGCTGGGAGTGACGGTCGTCTACGTCACCCACGACCAGCAGGAGGCCATGGCTATGTCGGACCGGGTGGCTGTCTTTCAGCGGGGTCGCATCGAGCAGGTGGCGCCGCCGGAAGCTCTCTATGAAGAGCCGGAGCGGGAGTTCGTGGCCCGCTTTATCGGGGATAACAACCTGTTGCGTGGAAGGGTGGTCGGGGTCGATGGCGATCTCTGCCGGGTGGAGGTCGGCGGGCAGATCGTCACCGCCTTCCGAGTGGTCCCCTGCGCGGTCGGCGACTCCGTTTCGGTCGCCATCCGCCCGGAACGGGTGGCCGTGGCTCCCGAGCCCGGCCTCTACGGCAACGAGTTCGATGCCAGGATCGACGACATCGCCTTCCTGGGGGATCACCTCAGGCTGCGTATGACCGTCTGCGACACCCCGGACTTCATCGCCAAGATTCCCAACATCGTGGGCCACGGAGCGGTGCTGGAGGGTGACCGGGTCCGCGTCGGCTGGACGCTGACCGACGGCCGGGCCCTGGAGCCCGACGACCCGGAGGCAGGCTCCCCATGACCCTGCACCGGTCAAATGCCGCTGCATTTCTCCTGCTAACGACCTCCCTGACCGGACTCTGCCCTTTCGCGCTGGCCGAGTCCGTGACCGTGGTCTCCTGGGGCGGTTCCTACGCCCGAGCCTGCGAAAAGGCCTATCACCAACCCTTCACTGCCGAAACCGGCATCGAGATACGGATGGAGGACTACAACGGCGGACTGGCCCAGATTCGGGCCCAGGTCGAAACCGGTAACGTTTACTGGGACGTGGTCGATATGGAAATGGCGGATGCGGTGCGGGCTTGTGACGAAGGACTGCTGGAACCTATCGACGTCGGCGACCTGCCACCGGGTGCGGACGGCACTCCCGCCGCCCAGGACTTCTACCCCGGCACCGTCATCGAGTGCGGGGTGGGCACGCTCTTCTACTCCACCATCTACGCCTACAACCTGGAGCAATTTCCCGGAGCCAAGCCGTCCACCATCGCCGACTTCTTCGACCTGGAGAAATTCCCGGGGCGCCGCGGCATGCGGCGGACCCCGCAGGTCAATCTCGAGTTCGCCCTGATGGCCGACGGGGTCCCGTTGGACCGGGTATACGCCGCCCTCAGAACCCAGGAGGGGCTGGACCGGGCGTTCCGCAAGCTCGACAGCATCAAGGACCACATCGTCTGGTGGGAGGCCGGCGCCCAGCCGCCGCAGATGCTGGCCGACGGCGAAGTGACCATGACCACGGCCTACAACGGACGCATCTTCAACGCCCAGGTGCTGGAAAACCAGCCCTTCGTCATCGTCTGGGACGGACAGTTGCTGGACGTGGGCCAACTGGTGATCGTGGCTGGAAGCCCGAACCTGGAAGCGGCCCGGAAGTTCTTTTCCTTCGCCACTACTGTCCGGTCCCTGGTGGCGGTGGGCCGCTATATCTCCTACAGCCCCGCCCGCCAGTCGGGAACGGCGCTGATTTCAACCCACCTGGAGACGGGGGTGGACATGAAGCCGCACATGCCCACAACTCCCGAAAACGCAACTCGCGGCCTTCAATACGATTGGGAATGGTGGAGCGACCACATCGACGAGATGAACCTGCGATTCATCGCCTGGCTGCTGCGCTGAGGAGCCCACGCCTGCGTCCGGCGGCGCTGGTGCTGCCCCTGGCGGCCTTCATTCTGGTGACCTTCGTGGCTCCCCTGGCGGTCATGTTGGGACGCAGCGTCCACGATCCCATGGTGGCCGACGCGCTTCCCGAGACCCTTCACCTGCTGCGCAGTTGGGACGGCGAGCGCATCCCGCCCGAGGCGGTCTTCGAGAGCATGGCCCGCGAGCTGCTGAAGGCGCGCCGGGAGAAGAGCCTGGGCCGGATTGCCACTCGCGTCAACCGCGTGCAGGCCGGTCTGCGCAGCGTCCTTCTGAAGAGTGCGCGCACGCTGCGTGGGACCCGCCGCCCCGACTCCTGGCGGGAGTCCATGATCGCCATCGATCCCAAGTGGGGCCAGGCAGGAACCTGGCATGCCATCCGCCGCGCCGGAGAGCGCTTCACCCTGCGCCACTACCTCCACGCCCTGGACCTGGACCAGGCGCCCGGCGGCGGCATCATCCGGCAACCGCCCGACCTGCGCATCTACCTTCCGCTACTGAGACGCACGCTGGCGGTGAGCCTGGGCATCACCCTGCTGTGCCTGCTGCTGGGCTATCCCATCGCCTATCTCATCGCCAACGCCCCGCCCCGGCGGGCCCACCTGCTGCTGTTGCTGGTGCTGGTTCCCTTCTGGACCTCGCTGCTGGTGCGCACGACCTCCTGGATCGTGCTGCTCCAGACCCAGGGCGTGATCAACGACCTGCTGGTGGCGCTGGGGCTGGTCGCCGAAGATCAGAGGATCTCCATGATCTACAACATGACCGGCACCGTGGTGGCCATGACCCATGTGCTGCTGCCCTTCATGGTGCTGCCCCTCTACTCGGTCATGCGCACCATTCCGCCGCTCTACATGAGCGCGGCTGCCTCGCTGGGAGCCAGCTTCCTGCAGGCCTTCCGGCGCGTCTACTGGCCGCAGACACTGCCGGGCGTGGCGGCCGGCTCCCTGCTGGTTTTCATTCTGGCCATCGGGTACTACATCACTCC
>JAPVWS010000180.1 GCA_027493295.1 Candidatus Versatilivorator vitaminiformans
GACTTTCTCCGAATCATCCCACGAGCCACCGCCTGGGAGCAAAAGAAAACCCCCTTGAGGTTGACGTCCAACACCCGGTCCCAGTCCTGCTCCGTCACCTCCAGGGCGGGCTTGGAGATATTGATGCCCGCGTTGTTGACCAGAATATCGATCCCACCGAACCGCTGGGTCGCTTTCTCGACCATGCGTTCGATGCTCCTGAGCGAGGTCACGTTCAGGGACACCGCCAGGCATTTCCTGCCCAGTTCCCGGATCCCCTTTCCGGTCTGACGCGCATTCGCCAGCCTGGCAGGCAGATCGGTCACCACCAAGTCGGCTCCGGCTTGAGCCAGGGCCAAGGCGATGCTGCGTCCCAGCCCCGATCCCGCACCGGTCACCAGGGCCACCCGGCCGTCAACCCGCATCGAGGGCAGGGACACGTCGTGAGAAGCCATCGGCCTATCTCCAGTCTGTCCGGAACTCCGCTGTTTCGTCCCCCATGAGCCGCCCCGTCGAACGGGACGGCTGCGCACCTGGGTGAAGGGGGAAGTTTGAAGTTTGAAGTGTGAAGAGCTGTACGGTCGGCACGCGTAGCATCTTGTCGGTTTCGGCGCAGTCCTTACAGATAAGCGCAGTCAGGTCATCAGGTGCTTGCCCGTTCCCGAAACCCTCGGCTGACGACTCTTCCCTCTGTACTCTCCACTCTTCACTCTTCACTCTCCACTCTTCGCTAAAGTCAGCCCCTGCACGGATGACTTGGGCGGCCGGGGAAAGCAGTAAGCCAGCAGCCCCGCCAGGGCCAACCCGATCAGAAACGGCAGAGGAACCACCCAGACGAAGGAGAGACTCTTTTCCATACCGAACCACTCCTTCCCGAAACAGATGAAGAGACTGGCCAGCGTCCCGGCCAGGAACCCCAGCAGGGCAGCCTGTTTGCCCGCGCGGCGAAACAGGATGCCGGCGAAGAACAGCACCCCCAGGGGGCCCACGAAAATGTGGTTCAGGCGTCCGGTGAGCTCGACCAGGTTCCAGTCGGTGCGGGTAGCCATCACAGCGGTACCGGTCGCGGTGGCGATTCCCACCAGGCCCGCCAGCAGCGACACCGCCCGGTCGGCCCACAGGGTCCGCACTTGGGCCTTGAAGAGCCCGAATCTCTGAAAGAAGTCGGAGACCACCACTCCCGAGATGGAGTTGATGCCGGAACTCAGGCTGGACATGGCGGCGGCCAGCAGGGCAGCCAGCAGCAGCCCCGACACCCCGGCCGGGAGTTCTTCCACGATGAAAATCGGCATCACCCGATCGGCCCGGGCGGCGATCTCTTCCTGAAAGGCCTGAACCGGTGCGGTCGACTGGCTGGCATAGAAGGCAAACAATGACAGCCCGCAGAACAGCAGCGCCAGCATGACCGCGAAGTTGAAACCGGCGAACATCCAGACACTCTTGCGCGCGGCCGACAGATCGGGGCAGCTCAGATAGCGCTGGACCGCCACCTGGTCGCCTCCCAGGGTGCAGATGTTCCAGAAGAAGTTGCCCATGACGATTCCGACCACGGTGATGCGAACGGTCAGGTCCCAACTGAAGGTCTGAATATCGGTCCTGCCCGCCTCGGAGAAGGTCTGCCACCAGGTTGCCGGACCGCTCCCCAGCGAGAAACCGATCAACACCGGGATGGCCAGGGCGCCGCCCAGCAGAATCATCAACTGCAGGTTGTCGGTCCAGACCACGGTGCGCAGGCCGCCGGCAGTGGTATAGAAGGTGGTCACCAGGCCTGTGGCGATGATGGTGAAGTAGAGGTCCCAACCGGTGATCTCGGCCACGGCGAAACTGCAGGTGTAGATGATCAGCCCCATCCAGATAATGGTCCGCAGCACGAATAGAAAGGAGGCCAGGCTGCGAAAGCTCACATCGAAGCGCTTTTCCAGGTACTCGTAGACGCTGGTGATGGGAAGGCGCCGCAGCACCGGAATCAGAATGCGGTTGGCTACCGGGACGAACAGAGGCATGGCGATGATGCCGGACAGGTAGGCGATGCCGTAACGCATCATCTCGCCCGGCACCGACAGGAAGGTGATGGTGGAGAGCAGGGTGGCCATCATGCTGCCGCCCAGCAGCATCCAGTGCATGCTGCGGCCACCCAGCAGATACTCCTCCCTGGAGGTCTGGCGGCGGGAGAAATAGATGCCGATCCCCGACAGCAACGCCATGTAGACGACGACTACCACCAGGTCCAGTGTCGTCAGTTGCATTCTTGGCCCTTTCGGTCGCGGCTCAACCGCGCATCGCTCAACCCGCTAGGTTCGCCTGGCCTGGGCCTCGGCATGGACCTCCCGAATCTGACCGACCAGCTCGCGGGCGCGGTGCCGCACCATGTTCGAGAGCTCGGAGCAGATCAGGAAGGAAAACCCTCGATCGATCCAGAAGCCGGCATGCTCCAGGGTTCCCACCACCATGCCGCAGTTTTTGCCCATGTCCCGGGCCTGGCGCCACACCCGCTCGATGGCCGCCACCACCTCGGGGTGATCGGTATGGCTCCAGCGGCCCATGTTCAGGGAAAGATCGTAGGGACCCAGCATGGCCGCATCGATCCAGTCGTGGGGGATCAGCGAGGCCATGTCCTCGATCCCGGCCGGGCTTTCGAACTGGGTCGTGATGAACAGGCCGGACTCCACTTCATCCCAACCCTGGCGGTCCAGGCCTCGATTGGCAAAAATGGCGGGTCCGCCCGGGCCTCTGCGTCCCTTAGGCGGAATGAAGGCTCCCTCGAGAATGGCCCGGATCTGGTCCTGGTTTTCCGTCCAGGGAACCATCAGGCCGGCCGCGCCCATGTCCAGGTATCTCCGGATCAGGTGATAGAGGGCGGCTTCCGGGCGAATCAAAAGCGGAAAGTCGAGCAGTCGCGCCGTGCGGCAGAGCTCCTCGGCGGTGTGCAGGTCGGCCGAGCTGTGCTCCATGTCCAGCACGGCGAAGTCCAGGCCTTCGGACTTGAAGATCTCCAGGTATCCCGCCCAGTGATCGAAGGTCATGAGGATTCCCAGGGTCAGTTCTCTTTGGTGGACTTTGGATTTCAAGCGGGTGGCCAGCAAGGGTCCTCCTTGGCTTTTCGGGACTTTGAGGCAGGCTGAGGTGAGGCGGCGCCAGCCGGGGGCGATTCCAGGGGCCGCCGGAGCGGTGCCGTCCCGACGGTCCCCAGTGGGGGCCGGCCGGACACCACAACCGGGGCGGGCTGAAAAGGCCGTATTCTACCCAGTTTGCCCGTCGACATTCCAGTGAAATAGAATGTTGGGGACGACTGAGAGATCCTGTACACTGAGGAACCTTTCAGGGAGGCAACCATGGCCGTGCTGGAACAATTTTCCCTCAAGGGCCGGATCGCTCTGGTGACCGCCGGAGCCGGGCCCCAGTTCGGCAGCAGCCTGTCGGAAGGCCTGGCCGAAGCCGGAGCCACGGTGATCGTGGCCTCCCGATCCCTGCAACGAAACCTGGATTTCGCCCGGGGGTTGAAGGAGCGGGGCTACGACGCCCACGGCATGCAGGTCGACATCTGCGAAACCGACTCCATTCAGCGACTGCACGACCGCATCCTGGAGCAGTTCGGCCGCCTGGACATCCTGGTCAACAGCGCCCTGGCCCGGGTCGGAGGCGGTTTCGAAACCCAGACCTCCGAGGACTGGCTGGAGAGCGCCAAGGGAGACATGGTGGGTCTGTTCACCATCTGCAGGGCTTTCGTTCCCGACATGGTGCGGCAGAAGCGGGGATCCATCATCAACATCTCCAGCATCTACGGCGTGGTGGCCAACGACCCCTCCCTCTACGAAGGCACCGACATGCTGCAGGCCCCGACCTACAACTTCGTCAAGGCGGGCATGATCAACTTCACCCGCCACATCGCCAACTACTACGGGAAAAAGGGCGTGCGGGCCAACTGCATCTCCCCCGGAGGCTACTTCAACCACCAGCCCAAGCCCTTTCTGGACAACTACACCAAGCGGGTCCCCATCGGGCGCCTGCTCGACAACGAGGACATCAAGGGGGCGGTGGTCTTCCTGGCCTCCGACGCTTCGGCCTACGTCACCGGAATCAACCTCATGCTGGACGGAGGCTGGACCACCCTGTAACCGCTCCGTCAACCCCCACGGAAATCCCCATGACCCTGGAAAAATCCGCCCGCTGGTTTGAAGACAACAAAG
Organism: Candidatus Versatilivorator vitaminiformans; assembly: GCA_027493295.1. Lineage (GTDB taxonomy): Bacteria > Acidobacteriota > Terriglobia > Versatilivoradales > Versatilivoraceae > Versatilivorator > Versatilivorator vitaminiformans. Next base: position 4,167 of record JAPVWS010000180.1, read on the forward strand.
AGTTTCTGGCCGGAGGCGTCAGCAGCGACGTGCGCAAGGCCGAGCTCCCCCACCCCCTCTACTTCGAGTCGGGCTCGGGGAGCCGCATTCGCGACGTAGACGGCAACGAGTACATCGACTACGTCCTGGGACAGGGGCCTCTGCTGCTGGGCCACAGTCCCCGCCGGGTGCTGGAGGCCGTCCACCGGCAGTTGGACCGGGGCCTGGTCTTTGCCGGTCAACACCAGGCCGAGGCCGAACTGGCCCGGCTGCTGACCCTGGCGATCCCCTGCGCCGAGAGGGTCCGGTTCAACAGCACCGGCTCCGAGGCCGTGATCACGGCCCTTCGGGCGGCCCGGGCCTACCGGGGGCGCAACCTGGTGGTCAAGTTCGAGGGGCAATGGCACGGCTGGTACGACAGCCTCTTCGTCTCGACGGCTCCCGGACCCGATCAGCAAGGCGACCGCGGCAGCCCCAACCCGGTTTTGCCCAGCAAGGGCCAGGTGGCCAACGCCGCCGACAACCTGATCATCATGCCCTGGAACGACCTGGAGCTTCTGGAAGACCTGTTTGCCCGGCGCGGCAGCGAGATCGCGGCCATCCTGACCGAGCCGGTCATGTGCAACTCGGGAAGCCTCATGCCCCGTCCCGGCTTTCTGGAGGGGCTACGCAGCCTCTGTGACCGCTACGAGTCCGTGCTGATTTTCGATGAAGTGATTACGGGCTTCCGCCTGGCCCTGGGAGGAGCCCAGGAGATCTTCGGCGTCACCCCCGACCTGGCCACCTACGCCAAGGGAATCGCCAGCGGGTTCACCTTGAGCGCCGTGGTGGGCAAGGCCGAAGTCATGGACCTGATTTCCAGCGGACAGGTGGTGCACGCCGGAACCTACAACAGCAACCCGGTGGTCATCGCCGCCGGCCTGGCCACGCTTCAAACCCTCAGCGGCGACCGGGAAGCCGTCTACTCACGCCTCAACCGCCTGGGCGGCCGCTTGCGCCAAGGGCTGGAGGACCGGCTGCGGCGGGCTGAAGTCCCTGCCCTGGTGGGCGGTCTGGGACCGGTGGTGCAGGTCAGCCTCACCGAGCGGGAGTCCCTCGACGACTACCGCCAATGGGCCACCCGGGACGACCGCACCTACCAGCAACTGGTCACCGACCTGGTCTACAGGGGGGTCCGCACCACCGGCCGCGGCACCTGGTACGTCTCCACCGCCCACACCCAGGCCGACGTGGACCAGACGCTGGATGCTTTTGCACAGGTCCTTCCGGAGCCCAGCGCGGGATTGGCCTTTTGATTCCCCATCCGGAAAATTATTCCAAAAAAACAAGCACATTCCCCCTTGCAGCATTGCGAGTTCGGGGAGAGCTGCGAAGCTGCGGTTGCCGTGGGTAGGCCACGCTAACGCTGGCTACAAGCCATCCTTATAGAGCTGCGAAGCAGCGGCTTAGGGTAGCCCCGGGTGTCAACCCGGGGTCGTTTGGGTTCCGCGCCAACCCAGCCGCGAATGCGGCGGCATTGAAAGTTCCAGAGTCGTTCATCGCCGTCCAGCAATGTCCATAACTGTCTTTATTGTCAGTATATTATCTGTGATTCCCAGTGACTCTTCCCGCTCACATCATCCCTTGCAATCCACTGCCATCCCCCATATAATGTGGGAATGGATGCAGTAATCAACTCCGCACGGCTGCTACCCGGGACGAAGCGCAAAGGCCGCCATCCCCAAAAGGCCCTCTCGGCCTCTTTCCTGCGCTCCGCTCCGCCCGGAAGGCACGCCGACGGCAACGGCCTCTACCTCTTCGTCCAGCCTACCGGAACCCGCAGCTGGATTCAACGCCTCGTCATCCGTGGCCGCCGCCGTGAGCTCGGACTCGGCCCCCTCGCCCTCGTTCCCCTGGCCGAGGCCAGGGAGATGGCCCTCGCCAACCGCAAGCTCGCCCGCCAGGGCGGAGACCCTCTGGCGGAGAAGCGACGGTCAGAGGGCATCCCC
>JAPVWS010000181.1 GCA_027493295.1 Candidatus Versatilivorator vitaminiformans
ATGGCCACCTGCAGGTTGGGCTCGGCGCCGTTCATGCCCTCCACCATCCTGGGAATGGCCGCCTGTCCCCGCAACACCCCCAAGGCGTTGGCCGCATAGAATCGTACCTCTCTATGGGAGTCGCGCAGGCGCGCGGCAATGCCGTCAATGACCGCCGGAGCCACCTTCACGTCGGGCTCGATGACGGTGTCGTCGCTGGGCACAGGGCCGCTGAAGGGATTCAGCCGCGCGTAGAGGCGCTTGGCCTCCCGGGCCAGGAAAGAGCTGGCGTCCTTCTCGGTATAGAGGTTGACCAGGGCGATGACGGCCTCCCGGCGAACCTCCGGCACCCCGTCCTCGAGAGCCTTCAACAGCATGGTGACGGCGCCGGTATCCCTGATCAGACCCAGGGACTTGACGGCTGCGCGGCGAACCTCGGGGTCCTTGTCCCCGACCGCCCCCAGCAGCGGGGGGGTGGCCTCCCGACTGAGCGTCTCGCCCAGCTCGCGGGCCGCCTTCCTGCGGTCACCGGCCTTCTTGCTTTTCAGCTTTTCCCGCAGTTCCTCAATAGAATCCCCCATGGCAAAGGGGACCAACGGAGCTCCGGCGGGGCTCAGGAGGAGCAATCCACTCGTCAGGCCCACCAGCAGGAAACGGCGGACCTCTTTTCTCGCCCTGAACGAAACGCTCATGCTTTCCTCTTTTCTGACTCTGACCGATTCAATCCGGGATGGGACTGCGCCCTTGCGGGCACCGCACTCATGCAGCCGCTTCACCCTCCAGGTCATTGTCCCATATTCCCGCGGTGGGGTACAGGCCGGGCGAGGGGTCGGCTCTCCAGGTACAGCGTCGCATAAAGCCCCAACGCCGTGCCTGCCAGACCGCCGGTGACGACCCGCGACCAGAGAGTGCTGCTCCACAATCCTGCCAGGTCCAGCCCGACGTCCAGGCCCACGAGCAGAAGGGACCCCAGCAGCAGGGCCCGGTAGCCCAGCAACCAGGCGGAATGGCCGCGGGTCAGGGCAGCCAGCAGCACGCCCAGGAACCCGCCCAGGTAGAGAGCCAGGCAGCGGTTGCATACCGGCAGGAAGACGCCCGCAAGGCTGAGGGACCGTTGGGGGTCCTGGTGGCAGAGGTGGGAGAAGAGGAACCGGACCGACAGGGCCGCCCCGGCCTCACCCTGGAGGACCAGCCAGGGGAACAGCAGGATGGCGGCGCAGCAAATCCCGGAACCCACCAGCAGCAAGGGCCAGGGCCAGCGGCGGCGGGGCTGTCGGGAAGATTGAGTGGGGTTCATGGAGGTCCGGCCGCTCGATTGTTAGGGAAGGGTTGTGCGTAATCTAACGGCGCTTCTAATTCGCCGCATTCGCGGCTGGGTTGGCGCGCTACACGAGGGCGCTGCTTCGCAGCTCTATAAGGATGGCTTGTAAGAGACGTTTCCTCGGTTCGCTACGTCAACCGCAGCTTCGCAGCTCCCCCCTTAGCAACGACACTGCCGAGGGATGGAATTTTTCAAGTGTGTATCCCTGAGGGCTGATGATTCAACTCTCCTGTCTGGCGCCATGTTGGCTCTCTGCTTTCGAGTCGGGCCTATTGTGGTATTCTTTGTCTGTGAGCCGTCAACAACAGAAAACCTCGCCTTGTCTGATCTCCCTCTCAGCGAGCCCCGTATAGTGGGAGGAGAATCAGCTATGACCATCAGCGCGGAATTGATTGCGACCGGCATTCTGGGGGTATCCCTGGTCAGCCTCGGATGGAAGGTGACCGGAGACTTGCGCCAGGAAATCCACCGGGTGACCGGAGACCTGCGCCAGCAAATCCACCAGGTGACCGGAGACCTCCGACAGGAACTCCACCTGGTACGCCAAGATGTTACCGTACTTGGCGATCGCATCGGCAGCCTGGAGCACCGCATGGGCAGTCTGGAGCACCGCATGGGCAGTCTGGAGCACCGCATGGGCAAGCTGGAACAGCGCATGGCCCGGTTGGAAGGCTGGATCGAGGGTCGCTTTGTCAAGCAACCGGAGTTGAAGGCCAAGCCGGCACCCAGCCGCTGATCGAGTGTCACTCCCGCCTGACGCTCGGCAGGTTCGTATCTGTCTCCCTTACATTAATTGGTATCCCCGAAGACGCTGCCGGTGCTTCAGCGTGCCCGGCATCCCAACGGTTTGCCGACTCCCGCATGAGGGAAATCCGCTTGAGCTCAATTCGTTCAAGTCGGGCCTTTTGTGGTACACTGGCTTCGTAAGTCTTCAACAGAAGAACATCTTGCCCTGTCTGATCTCCCTCTCGGCAAGTCCGAAAAAGTGGAAGGAGAATCAGCGATGACCATCAGCGCGGAATTGATTGCGATCGGCATTCTGGGTGTGTCCCTGGTCAGCCTTGGATGGAAGGTGACTGGAGACTTGCGCCAGGAAATTCACCAGGTTACCGTAGACCTCCGACAGGAAATCCACCAGGTACGCCAAGATGTCATCTTACTTGGTGATCGCATCGGCAGCCTGGAGCAGCGCATGGGCAAGCTGGAGGAGCGCATGGCCCGGTTGGAAGGCTGGATCGAGGGTCGCTTTGTCAAGCAACCGGAGTTGAAGGCCAAGCCGGCACCCAGCCGCTGACCGAGCGTAACACCCGCCTGCCGTTCGGCACGTTCGTATTGATCTCCCTTATATAAAATCGGTTCCTCCGTGACGCTGCCCGCTGCCGGCGCTAGCGATCCAATGGCTTGCGCTTGGCGAGTCGTTCTGGAGGGGTTGTGCGTTTCCGGACGGGTGCTTGCAATTCGCCGCATTCGCGTCTATGTTGAATCTCTTGTAACAGGCTAATTATAAAAGACTTACTGTGTATCAGCCCGCTTCACTCCCCCCATTGTATCCCTC
>JAPVWS010000182.1 GCA_027493295.1 Candidatus Versatilivorator vitaminiformans
GCCACCCAGGGCGCGACGATCCAGACATGCTCCCACGTTCTGTTCGCTAGACTGCCCAGCAGGAAGTAGAACAGGACGAGGGTCGACCCGCTGGTCCCCGCCAGGCTGATGAGGGCGATGATGCACGCATTGATGAAGGCCGCCACCGCGACGCCGATGAGCACGATCTGGAGAGTGTTCCGTGCTCCCTTCGCCGCGATGATCGCCACGGCCCCCGCGAGCAGGCCGCCCGCGAGCGCCACCCAGGGATGGAACACCAGGAGCAGCGGGACCTGGAAGAGTGTGACGACCGCCACGGCAAGGGAGGCCCCCGAGGCCACGCCCAGCAACTCCGGGCCCGCCAGCGGATTTCTCAGGCCGTCCTGCATCATCGCCCCCGCCAAGCCCAGCGCCGCACCGCCAAGGATGCCGAGCGCCACCCTGGGAGCGCGCAACTCGCGGACGGACAGTTGCGCCAGGCGCTCCGCCTCCTCTCCCCAGAGGATGCCCCATGCTTCCGCCATCGAGAGCTTGGGTATGCCGTTGGCAAGGGAGAGCGAGGCCGCCACGACGATGCACAGGAGCAGGCCCGTGGCAATCAGAAGAAGCTTGACGAGCTCCCACCGCGTGCTCACGGGCCTGGCTGTCGCTGCTTGGCTGCTCCTGGACATGGTGCCCTAGTTGCCGAACACGTTTGGGTAGAGCAAGGGCATCGCCTCATCCAGCACCAGCCCCAGGGACCGGGTCCCACGCCCGGTGCTCCAGAGACCGAAGCTGACCTCGTGGACCTCACCGTTCTGAACCGCTCGAAGCTCGCTCCATAGAGGGTTCGCGGCGAGCTGTTCCGCCAGAGGCGGTGGCTGGAACCCGGGGAAAGCGATAGTCTGGACGAAGATTACGTCAGGGTCAACACTGAGGACCCCCTCCAGCGAGAACTGCATGCCGCCCGACGAGTGCCCGCCCTGTTCCAGGGACGGGTTCGGCCAGGGGTAGCCGGTCACTTCCGCCAGGAGCCCGCCGGTTAATGAGCTCTCGGTGTTGATACCGAAATTGACATCGGAACCATACATCACCAAGGCGGTGCGGTCCTTTGGCGAGCGCGCCCTGTAATCTTCCAGCTTGCTCAGGAACCGTTGCGCCCCCTCCTCAGCCTCCGCCGAGCGTCCCATCGCCGCCCCGACCTCTCTCAGGTAGTGGATGGAGTCCTCATAGGTCAGGGGGTTCACAATGTATAGCGGAGCGATGGGGCGCAGTGCATCCCGCAGGCCGTTATGCACGCCCCCCAGCCCGATCACGAGGTCCGGCTCGGCGGCAGCAATGTCCTCCAGGCCGGGCTCGAAGAACGACCCGCCGATCACTCGGAACCCGTCCGCCCTGATGCCGAAGAACCGTGGGTCCGAGGAGAGCGGGTCATTGACCGCCACGGGCTCCAGTCCCAGCTCGGCCAGGATGTCCGGGCATATCTCAGTGAGACACACCACGCGGACAGGCCGCGTCGTAAGGGTCATGGGCTCCCCGGTGCTGTCCGTCAGCGAGACGGTGGGGGACGCCGAGGTGGCGGCAGGTGTCTGGATGCTCCCCGGCTGCGAGGTCTCGGTTGCCGTGGTGCACCCCACCAGCAGCAGAACCAAGCCCAGGATTCCGTACTTCATAACACCTCACTCCTGCGTGCTTGCTTGATCGGTTGGCTGCAGGCTCGCCTTCTTCGGTTCCGGGCCCGCAGCGTGGTCACGGTTCGGTCGCCTTTGGTCACAAGGGAACGGCCCGCTGTTGGAAGGCGACCATGTCCGCGTACCCACCCCCGGCGGCGAGCAGGGAATCATGGGGGCCGGTCTCCACTGCGCGCCCCCCACCTACGACCCACCCCTGCGCGACTCCAGCTTGTCGTCACCGCGCAGCAGGGCGGACCCAACGTGCGTGCGCGACTCCAGCTCCGCCGTTCGAGGTTCGAAGTTTCGAGTTCCGAATTTCGGCCCTTCCAGCAGATCACTTTGCGCCATTTCGCGGCTATGCTATAATTCCGCTCGACGCACGCAGTTGAACATCGCAGCGTCAGCAGATGTGGACGAATGTGTGAGAGACATCGTTGACCAGTTCTTGACAGTCGAGAGCAGGAGTCGGGAATGATTGAAGTTGTGATCGATAGCGTGCGCGTCAGCCTGATGTCCCAGCATCGTATCGTCGTCCTGCGCGAAGAGAACGGTGAAAGATACCTTCCCATTTGGATCGGCCCATTCGAGGCCGACGCCATCACAATTCAGTTGCAGGGGCGCCCAGGTAGCTGCGGGTGATGGTGACCTTGAACCGGCTGCGATTGGCGTAAGCGGCCGCCACGTAAAGCCAGGCATAGAAGTCCTCGGCATCCTTTTCCACCAGGGCCTGACCCTTGTCAATGGCTTGAGTAGTGTACTTCTCGAAGGAACGGGCAAGCTGCTTGTTGCGCTTGTCCAACAGGGCCTTCCACCAGAAGATTCCCCCCAGGTGTGCGTAGCCAATGGGTCGATCCGGATAGTCTTCCACCATCCGGGTGAAGACTCGTTCGGCCTGGTCCAGGTCGTATCGGTAGAGAAGTTGCAAGCCCTCCCTGAGCTGCCGCCCCAGCTCGGGGTTTTTCTCGAGGAGGCCCTCAGCCGCGGCAGGCAGGCACAGGCCCAGCAGAAACGCAACCACCACCGACCTTATGACACCCTTTCGACCCACGGCCCCTCACCTCCGGAACCATTGTACTG
>JAPVWS010000183.1 GCA_027493295.1 Candidatus Versatilivorator vitaminiformans
CCAGGCCTGCCAGGATGAGCATCGCCGGAATCGCGACCTCGGCGTAGCGGCGGATGACCCAGTAGTTGTCGGGAAAGGCGCGAGACTTGTAGCCGTAGAACAGCAGGAAAGCCGCCAGCAGGAGCAAGAGGGGCAAGGCGCGAGCCTGCCCCTTCAACACGACCTGCCGCAGGGCCAGGATGGCGCCGAGAAGTGCCAGGCAAAGGCCCAGGGGAGAGACATACCATCCCAGGCGAACCAGATTCAACTCGTCGTAGTAGGGAATGAATCCCTGGTAAGGGGCCGCCAGCGGCAGCAGGTTGGCGCCCGGATCCATCATGGGGCGCAAAAAATATCCCCAGGCGAAGGCAACGACCAACAGACCCGAGAGGGTCACGAAAACCATCCGGCGCCGTGTCGCAGAATCTTCCCACGACATTGAGGCGGGAAACCGTCTATCCTGCCAGACTCTCATCAACCGCCTGCAAGACCACACCGCCACCGTTGCCAACAATGCCAGCGCCGACAGCCAACGCCATTGGCGGCCAAGAAAGGAGAGCACACCCTGGTGGTGCAGAATGGACAGCACGTAGGGATAGGCAAAAAGGGCGATGTGGGTCAGGGCATATCCCACACCGATGGTCAAACCCGCCGCGACAGGGAGAACCGCTACGCCGACCCTTCCGGCCAGCCCCGACCGGACCAGGATCAGGAACACCGACACCGCCAGGATCGCCAGCACGGAGTCGATTCGCACCATCAGGCTCAATCCGAACACCAATCCCGACAGGAAGCCCAAACCACTTTGGCGGCGGGACACGGAAAGGGTCAGCATCCAGACTCCGGCCAGCAGCATGACCTGGGCCAGGGTCTCGCTGAAGGGACTTCGCACCAACCATATCTGGCCCAGGTTCAAGCAAAGCAGACTCGAAGCCACCAACCCGACAGTCTTGGACCGAAAAATCTCAATGGCCAATGAAACCACCAGCAGGAGGCTCAGCAAGCCCAGCAGGACATTGAAACCAAACAGCCCGTCGAACCTCCAGAGTTTGAATGCCAGGGACAGCCAAAGCGGAAACAGGTGCAGATACTGCGGCAACATTTCCCCGGTCTCCGCATCCAGCAGTGAAAATCCGGGCACGGCTTCCAGGTAAAGCGCATTTTCAAGAAGGACCGGCAGGAACAGCCTCTGCCGGTCCTCATCGAAATTTCGAAAGTCGGGGTCGCTGAAGCGCAGGCCCTGCTCCTGGGCCAAACGCACCGCAATGTTGGCATGCTCCCCGGGATCTCGTTGGCTGGCGATATATTCGGCGGTCCTTCCGAAGGTGAACAGACCCAGCAGCAGGATTCCCACCAGCCACAAGTCGCTCCACCGGGGTCGCAGCCGTCTCCAGGCCGGAAGACGCCATTGCAGGGTCCCCGATTTCAACAGCCAGGCAAGGCAAACCAGGCTGTAGACCGCCAGCAGCACAAACAGGTAGCGAATTCGAGCCACGCCCAGTTGCGCGCTCAGCATGAGGAAACAGGAGGTCACCATCAATCCGCAGACAGTGCTGAGCAACGCGGGACTGATCACACTCTTGAACAGGTCGAGGTGGGCGCTGGAGGATGCGCCCGATAAGGAAGGTCCCTGGAGGCACCCGGTTGCAAGCCTGTAGGTCAACCAACCGCTGCCCCCGAACAGACCGACGAATTGAAGCAGAATCGAGTAGTCTTTCCAACCGGGAACGAAATCCATGAGGTTCCTGATACGGCTCTCGACTGTCCGCTATCGGTCAGCCGAAAAGGGGTTTACGGTGCCAGTTCAGCGCGGTCGCAACGATGTCGTCCAGGGTGGTGTATTTCGGGGTCCAGCCCAGAACATTGAAGGCCCGGGAGGCATCGGCCACCAAGGTCGTCGCGTCTCCGGTCCGCCGCGAGCCCTCCTTGACGGGCACCGCCCTGCCCGAAAGCCGTTCAATGGCCGCAACGATTTGCTTCACCGAGTGTCCCTGACCCGTCCCCAAGTTTAGCGCCGCACTGCGGCCACCCTGCAATAAATGGCGCAGGGCCAAAACATGGGCCGCGGCCAGATCCGAAACGTGGACAAAGTCCCGAACCGCCGTACCGTCAGGCGTTTCGTAGTCCGTCCCGAAAATCTCAAGGTGGCTCCTCTCGCCAAGAGCCGATTCAATGGCCAGGGGAATCAGGTGAGTTTCGGGTCGATGACATTCGCCGATCTCGCCGTCCGGGTCGGCCCCGGCAGCATTGAAGTACCTCAGACAGACGTAGCCAATGCCATAGGCCATGCTGAAATCCCGCAGCATGTGCTCCACCACCAGCTTGCTTACCCCATAGGGCGTGATCGGAACCTTGGCCTCGGTCTCCGGGATCGGAAGTGTCCCGGGCACTCCGTAAATGGCGCAACTGCTGGAAAAGACGATGGATCGTATCCCCTGATCCAGCATTCCCTTCAGAAGATTCAGGCTTCCCACCAGGTTGTTGTGGTAGTACCTGGCCGGATGCGTCACCGACTCGCCGACGTCACACAGGTCTGCGAGATGCATGACCCCGCCGGGTCGATGGCGCTCGATTACCGCCTTCAGTCGAGCCCCATCCGTCAGATCGACCCTTTCGAGAGGTCCCCACTTCACGGCCGCTTCATGTCCACGGGAGAGGCAGTCCACCGCTACCGGATGGAATCCTTCTGCCGCCAGCAACTTGCAGACATGACTGCCGACATAGCCGGCTCCACCCGTAACCAGAATGGTTCGCCCCAGGACCACGCTCTCCTTCCCGCTCGGACCGGACCGCCGGCCCCGCTTCCTAGCTGCCGCCCGCGATGGCCCGAGTCCGAATAATTCAATCAGAAAACGCCGGTTGCCGCAATTGAGGGGCTAAGCCCGCATTTCTCACCAGGTCGCTGGTAGCATGACGAAAGGTAGATTTTCTTTCAGCCCCTTGATTGGCTCCATGTAAAGGGCTTGCAGGTAGCAGACGGCACTGGGCATGCCCTGACTTGTCCTTTTCCCTTCAGCGCGCACATGCTCCCTCGACCGTAGTGACCCCTACGCTCTTCGGTCGCGAGCACGCGCTGAAGAGAAAATTCCTGCACCATGATCATGCCCCCTGGTGAGATATGCGGGCTCGTGCCCGTACGCGTTGCCTTGATTCCGGCGACGTTCTAAAATGCGCCCCGCGCCATGACACCGACCACCACACTCTCGGTCATCGTCCCCATTTACAATGAACAATCTCTGGTTCACGCCAGCCTATCCCGTTTGCGGGTCCTGGGAAACAGCCCGCTGTTGACTTCCATCCGGGTGATCGTGGTGGACGACGGTTCCCGCGATCAAACCCCGACTGTTCTCCAGCAGTTCCGGCGATCCCTGGAAAGGGAGGCTTGGGGAGCAAAATTTGTCTGGCAGTTTGTCCGCCATCCAAGAAATTACGGCAAGGGCAAAGCCCTCAGAACAGGGTTGACCCTTGCGGACACCGACCTCACCGTCTGCCAGGATGCCGACCTCGAATACCATCCTCAAGAGCTTCTTGGCATGATTCCGCTTTTCCTGGAGGGCGATGTGGATGCCGTCTTCGGTTCCAGGTTCCACCGGGCAGCGCCGCAGCCAAGGAGCCTTTCTCCCCATCGGATGGTCAACGGGTTCCTCACCGCACTCTGCAACCTGGTCAGCCGTTTGAACCTCTCCGACATGGAAACCTGTTACAAGATGGTTCGCACCGACCTGCTCAAGAGCATCCGGCTGGAGAGCAACGATTTCCGCATCGAACCCGAGCTCACCATCAAGTTGGCCAAACGGGGAGCCCGCCTGCTGGAAGTCCCCATTGCTTATTCGGGCAGGAGCTACCAGGAGGGGAAAAAAATCAATTGGAAGGATGGCCTCAAGGCGCTGCTGGCTATTTTCAGGTTCGCTGCTTCGAGCCGAATCGACCGAAATGCAAGCCCTTAGCCCGCATTTCTCACCAGGAGGCATGATCATGGCGTAGGAATTTTCCCTTCAGCGCGTGCTCGCGACCGAAGAGCGTAGCGGTTTCTACGGTCAAGGGAGCATGTGCGCGCTGAAGGGGAAAGGACAAGCCAGGGCATGCCCAGCGCCGTCTGTTATCCGCAAGCCCGTAACATGAAGCCAATCAAGGTGCTGAAGACAATCTACCTATTCCCTGCCACCAGCGGCCTGGTGAGAAATGCGGGCTTAACCCTTGAACCGCCTTCAGAGCCTACTCCACCTTGGCAAAAACGATGGCTCCGCGGGGAAGCTTTGCAAAGTTCTCTATCTGCTCCCCGGACTGCAGCACGCCGCCCGGTAGTAGATACAGGGTTTGATGGCTCAAGAAGACATCGTCCAGGTCTTCTCCCAAGGGGTCACTGGTGCGCGGCGCGGGAACCCGGCGGTAGGCGATCAGGACTCTCGTTTCCGGAGGCACATCCGCGAATCTATCGATCCGATGACCAGCCATGATCTTGCCACTGGGATAGAGGTAGTAGGTGAATGAGGAATTGTGGAGGACGTTGGCAATTTTCCAGGGAGACATATCCTCGCTGACGACCGGAAGCAGCACTTCCGCCCGATCCAGGCTGACCACCTTGTCTTCTTCCACTCCCAAATCGACCACGGTACCGGAGGGGATGTCGGACCAGTCCTGGATTTCATGACCGCGCAGCGAGCGGCCGTCCGGAAAGCGATAGAGCGTGGTAGCGGCCTTGTACTGGCGGCCGGCAATCTTCCACGCCGTCCGGCGGGCGGTGATGGTGTTTTTCCTTGAGGGATCAGCTACCGGCGGTCTCAGGCTACCGTTGTCCTGCCCCTTTTGGTTGTTCCGTGCCGTTGTCGCCAAACCACCCTTGTCCTCCCGTTTTTCAGGGGTCCGGGCTGCGGTCGCCGGACTGCCGTTATCCGCTTGTTTTTTCGGTTTGCGAGCTGTTGCCACCGGCGGCTTGGGCTGGGATTTCCGAGCCAGTTGGACGCCATCCGGATTGGCCCCGATTCTTCCGGCGACCACGTCCGGGTCTCGAGGGTACGCATCGGTCAAGCCGGCCCGTCTGCGGTCAAAGTTGTCGATACCCGGATCTTTTTTCCTGCCCCTTAGCCTCCTCTTGTGGAACCGGTTCGGTCTGGAATAAGCGATCCGATAGTGTTCCAGGACATCCCGATCCTTTACCCGAAAGCGCTTTTGCAGTATTCGCAGCAATTCCTTCAGAGACCGATACTGCCGATCCGTAAAAGGCACATTGTGGTACCCCTCCAGCTCGATACCCAGCGAATGGTCGCTGAGTCGATCCAGCCCGTTCCACATGCTGACGCCGGCGTGATTCGCCCGGTACTTGGGATCCAGGATCCGATAGACGGTGCCGTTCTTGGCGATGAGGTAGTGGGCATGTCCACCCCGGCTGATGTATCGCCGGCGCCGGACCTTGCCGCGGGAAAGGGTTCTCAGGGAACTGGGCAGACTGCCTTCGGTGGAGTGAATGATGATGTGGCGGGTGCTCTTGCGCGAGCGCTTGGCAAAGCGGGGATTCAGCTTCTTCTGATAGTCGATGATCTTGAGCGCCGCCAGGTCGGTGGGGGAAAACCCAAGCAGCGCCGTCGTCAGCGCAACGATGAAGACTCGACTCATGGAAGAAGGATCTCGAGTTCCACCTCTATCAGGAGTGGGGCGAATCGATCCACCCCCTACAACTTGTGGCTATGTTCTCCCCAATCTGTCCGGAAGGCAAGCGAATTCGAGGCGCCCGGCGGCTGCCGACAAGCTTTGGCCACTGGAAGAGGCCACATTTCTCTTCACGGGCCACTGTCTATGAAGAGGACAGGAAGTGACGGTCGGGGGCTCCAGCAAGCCGCGAATGCGGCGGCACGCGGATGATCGTGGCGTGGGGCGGCGTTTCTTTGGTGAGGCTGTGCCTTCCCGAACGGGTGCTTCCTATTCGCCGCGTTCGCGGCTGGGTTGGAGCAGAACCCAAACGACCCCGGGTTGCCACCTCCGTCGACCGGAGGACAGCGCCTTCTCTGCCAAACGTAACTTCTCCCAGGCTCCTCCTGGCTCACCCAGCAGGCGACCCTGAGCCGCTGCTACGCAGCTCTATAAGGATGGCTTGTAAGGGGCGTTTCGCCGGATTACCGACTCCAACCGCAGCTTCGCAGCTCTCACCTTACCTACAACGCTGCAAGGGGAAACGTGCTTTTCTATTTGGAATATGCCCCGGGCAAGAGCCCGTGGCGAGCCATCGGGAAACGTCTCGTAGGGGAGTCAAGCCGCGAACGCGGCGGCACGCTTGGCCCTGGGCGTCAGCCGGGGCGAAAGCCCATTGGGGGGAAAGGGGATGCGGCTTGCCCGGCGGAGGAACCGAAGCAAGCCGCTTCTTCGACGAGAATCAGATGTCGAAATACAAGGCAAACTCGTGGGGATGGGGCCGCAACCGCATGGGGTCGACCTCCCGGGATCGCTTGTAGTCGATCCAGGTTTCGATCACATCCTTGGTGAAGACGTCTCCCTTGAGAAGGAAGTCATGGTCGTCTTCCAGCGCATTGAGCACGTCTTCGAGGTTGCCGGGAGTCGACTTCACATTGGCGGCATCGGCCGGAGCCAGATCGTAGAGATCCTTGTCGATGGGATCGGGAGGAGTGATCTTGTTCTGCACTCCGTCCAGGCCTGCCATCAACAGGGCCGCGAACGCCAGGTACCCGTTGCAGGAGGGATCCGGGAATCGGGTCTCCACCCGCTTGGCTTTCTCGCTTCGGGAATAGGCGGGGATTCTGACCGCGGCGCTACGGTTGCGCTGGGAATAAATGAGGTTGATGGGCGCCTCATATCCCGGAACCAGGCGACGGTAGGAATTGGTGGTCGGCGCGCAGAAGCCCAGCAGGGCGGGTGTGTGCTTGAGAATTCCGCCGATGTAGTAAATGGCCGTCTTGCTCAGGTCCGCGTAACCGCCGGGTTCGTAGAAAACATTCTTCCCGGCCTTCCAGATACTCGTGTGGATGTGCATTCCCGACCCGTTGTCCTGAAAGATCGGCTTGGGCATCAGGGTGACGGTCTTTCCATGGCGGCGTCCGACGTTCTTGATGATGTACTTGTACTTCAGGAACTTGTCGGCCATGCTGGTCAGAGTGTCGAACCGCATGTCGATTTCACACTGCCCTGCCGTTCCCACCTCATGGTGGTGTACCTCCACCTGGACCCCGATTTCTTCCAGCAACAGAACCATTTCGCTACGGATGTCCTGGAGACTGTCCATGGGAGGAACCGGGAAGTAACCCTCCTTGTAGCGGGGCTTGTAGCCCAGGTTGGGATTCTCTTCCTTTCCGGAATTCCAGAATCCTTCCTTGGAATCCACATAGTAGTAGCCGTAGTTATAGGACTGATCGAAGCGAATATCGTCCAGGACGAAAAACTCCGGCTCGGGACCGAAGTAGGCGGTGTCGCCGATCCCGGTCGATCTCAGGTAATTTTCAGCCTTTTGTGCGATGTGGCGCGGGTCCCTGGTATAGGACTGGAGCGTCACCGGATCCTTGACATTGCAGATGATATTGAGGGTCGGGACCGCGGTGAAGGGGTCCTTGAAAGCAGTGGAGGCGTCCGGGATGAGGATCATATCGCTCTCCTGGATCTCCTGGAAGCCGCGGATGCTCGAACCGTCAAATCCCACGCCCTCTTCGAACATCTCCTCTTCCACTTCGTTGGCAGAGATTGAAAAGTGCTGCCACAAACCGGGCAAGTCCACGAAGCGCAGGTCAACCATCTTGATGCCTTCGTCGCTGACGAACTGCAAGAGCTCTCTAGGGTTCATGTTTACTCCTTGGCGTAAAAGGATGGAACTTCGTTAGTTGAGTTTTCGGCTGGGGGAGTGCGGTGGTGTTGCGGCAGAAGACTACGCGACATTGCGTAGGCCCCAATGAACCTGCATGCAGCCTTGCATGAGCCCGAACGGAGTGGAATCTTAAGCAGAATCCGCCTGGTTGTCAAGAGACAAAACGTTCCCGCTCTCAGACTGAGAAGGTCGCCTTGACATGTGCGGACTTGGTCCGGATCTTGTCGGCCAAAGACCTCTTGTACCCGGCCAGGCGGTCGGCCAGCGCGGCATCGGAAGTGGCCAGAATCTGTGCGGCAAAGATGGCGGCATTGACTGCACCGGACTTCCCCACGCCCATGGTGCCGACCGGCACGCCTCCCGGCATCTGTACCGTGGCCAGCAGAGAATCGAAACCGGACAGCGGGCTGCTGTCAACCGGAACCCCGATCACCGGAAGAACGGTTTCGGCGGCAGTGACTCCCGCCAGGTGAGCTGCCCCTCCTGCACCGGCGATGATGCACTTCAGACCCCTTTGCGCCGCGGTTCGGGCGTACTCCGAGGCCCGGGCCGGAGAACGATGAGCGGAGCAGATATCGATCTCGAACGGAATGTCGAATGCCTTGAGCTGCTTGGCAGCTTCTCCCATGATGTTCAGGTCGGAGTCACTCCCCATGATGATGCCGACGACCGGTTCCATAATTTCACCCTCCAAGGTTGATCCAGAATGAATTGCTCAAAAACAAACGATTGGGGCCTGGCTGAAAGCTACCGGCGGCACTCCTCTAATTCAGCCCCTGACGCCCGATATCGGTCCGAAAGTGCATCGGCTCGAACCGCACCCTCTCGAGGGCACGGTATACCCGGGCAACAGCCGCAGGCAGATCCGCGTCCTTGGCCGTAATTCCCAGAACCCGCCCACCGGCGGTCACCGGCTGCCCGTCCTGCAACCGCGTGCCGGCGTGGAACACCATGACTTGCCCCACGGCCTCGGCATCGTCAACCCCTTGAATCGGATTGCCGGTTGGATATTTTCCGGGGTAACCGCCGGAGGCCACCACAACGCAGACGCTACAGTTGGAATCCCACCGTAAACGCACAGAATCCAGGGTCTGTCCGTGGATGGCCTGCAGCACCTCCACCAGATCGTTCTCCAGCCGAAACAGCACCGGTTGGGCCTCGGGATCACCCAAACGGACATTGTACTCCAAAACCTTGATGCCGTCGGGCGTCAGCATGAGGCCGACATAGAGAACCCCCCGGAAGGGGCTTCCCTCGGACGCCATTCCCCGGATGGTCGGCCCGACAATGGCTTGAAGGACCTCTCTCTGCTGCTCTGAAGACAGGATTCCATCGGCCGAGTAGGCTCCCATGCCACCGGTGTTCGGACCTCGATCCTGGTCGAAAACCCTCTTGTGATCCTGGGAAGGCAC
>JAPVWS010000184.1 GCA_027493295.1 Candidatus Versatilivorator vitaminiformans
CGCTCCTGCTTCAACTCCCTGCCCACCAGCTTGAAGGGCTGCTGGATGGGAATGACCGACTCCACCCCGGGGACCGATTCCATGACCGAGATGACCCGGTCCTTGTCTTTTCCGTCGCCCACGGCGCCGATGACCACTCGTTCCGCACCCTGGATGGGATGGGCTGCATAGCCGAAACTCTTGATCTTGTCGCACACGTAATCCACCTGTTGGCTGGTAGCCTGCCGGATCATGGAAATGATCATGGGACACTCCTTAACCGCAAAAAAGCCCGCCGGGGAGGCGGGCTTGAATTCATTCCAAGGATTATCCTCAGCTCGATTCAATCCGCCCGCCTGCCCCGAAAATACCAGGACAGGCTGCTAAAGAAACCGAAGCTGGAATAAGGCCGATTCAGGCGAGGCGCCGGGCGCTGGACGTTACCACCCAGCCGCGTCGTCAGATTCGATATGAAAGACTGCTGCAACACAGACAATTCTCCAAGCGACTCCACCGACAATGGCCTACCGAGCCATCATAGTCCATCCGCAGGCATTGTCAACACTAAACGGAATTCCCTGAATGGGATGCGGGGGGTTGGCCGCGTCCTCACGGGCCGCGATCGCAGTCCCTCCCTCCAATCCCGGGAATCCGTGCTACCATTTTTCCTGGCGACCGGGGTCGTCGTCGGCGGATTCACAAGACGGCGGCGGCCGCCGATTCTCCTCTTCCTACCCCCTCGACCCGGAGGTTCGCCCAGCCACCCGCCATGACAGCCAAGGTTATCGACGGCAAGAGGATCGGAACGGAGATCAGGGAGGAAGTGCGCCTCGAGGTGGCGTGCCTGAAAGCACAGGGGGTGGTTCCGGGCCTGGCGGCCGTGCTGGTGGGGAACCATCCGGCCTCCCGCGTATACGTCAGGAACAAGATCAAGGCCTGCCAGTCGTTGGGTGTCTACAGCGAACTGGTGGTGTTGCCGGAGGAGACCACGACGGCCCGGCTGCTTCAATGCGTCTCCGATCTGAATCGGAAACACTCGATCCACGGCATCCTGGTTCAGTTGCCGCTGCCGGGCCGCATAGACGAGCAGGCAGTGCTGCTGGCCATCGACCCTGCCAAGGACGTGGACGGCCTGCATCCCATGAATGCCGGAGCGCTGGCTCTGGGCCGGGAGGGCTTGCGGCCCTGCACTCCAAGCGGGGTCATGGAGATCCTTCACCGGGAAGAAGTGCCCCTCCGGGGCGCACGCGCCGTGGTGATCGGGCGCAGCAATCTGGTGGGCAAACCGTTGGGCCTGCTGTTGTTGCAGCAGCATGCCACCGTCACCTTCTGCCACTCCAGAACCCGGGACCTGGAAACCGTCGCCCGATCCGCCGACATCCTGGTGGCCGCCGTGGGAAGACCGGCCATGGTGACGGCGGATTTCGTCAAGCCCGGGGCCGTGGTCATCGATGTCGGAATCAACCGCGTCGAGGGGGCCGCGCTGGAGAGCCTGCTTGCGGAGGACCCGTCTCTGACGCCTCGATATGAACGCAACCGCGGCAAGGGAATCCACTCGATCCTGGTGGGAGATGTCCAGTGGTCCGGCGTCTCCGAAGTGGCCTCTGCCGCTACTCCCGTTCCCGGCGGAGTCGGTCCGCTGACCATCGCACTCCTGATGAAGAACACGGTTCAGGCCGCCAAACAGCAGCACTTCGGTGATTGAACCGAGTCCGCATCTCCCTCCGGGCGGCTGGCCGGCGCAGCGGCGGACCGGGAAATAGAAACTTCAACGGCCCTGAGCTATGCTTAGAGTAGGCTTGACAGGGGGCATTGCCACTGGGAAATCAACGGTCTGCGACTGGCTCGCCGAGCACGGATTCAGGGTGATTGACGCGGATCGCGTCGCCCACGGCCTGATTCGGAAGGGGCAATCCTGCTTCGATCCGGTGGTAGCCGCCTTCGGGGCCCGGATCCTGGATGCGGATGGAGAAATCGACCGCAAGAGCCTGGGCGAGGTGGTGTTCAACGACCCTGCCCGCCTGCAAGAACTGAATGCTCTGGTTCATCCGGAAGTCATCAGGAGCATTCTGGCGCAACTCGACCGGCTGGAACAATCCCATCCGCTGTCCAGGGCGGTGGTGGACGCCTCGCTCATGATCGAGTCCGGCTTTCACAAACAGTTCAAGCACTTGATTGTGGTCAGTTGCGGTGTCGACCAGCAGGTGGAGCGCCTGATGGAGCGAAATCGGCTCTCCCGTGCCCAGGCCCTGCAGCGAATCGGGCTGCAGTGGCCCCTGCAGGCCAAGCTGCCGTTGGCTACGGTCGTGATCGACAACTCGGGAACCCTCGAGCAGACCCGGCACCAGGTGGACCGGCTGCTGGAAAAGCTGGAGGCAGGGAAGGCCACTTGCTGAACCGCTTCACCATTCGATCGGGCTGGATTTGCGGGATCTTCCTTTGCCTGGCCCTGGCTCAGCCGAACCCCCTGGCCCAGGGCAGCCGCCGCGTGGTCAACCTCGAGGCCTTTCCCTCCGTGGATGGCGTGCGACCGGGAGACCCCTTTCAAGTGGCCATTGTTCTGGACATTCAGTCGGGCTATCACATCAACGCCCACGTCCCTTCCCTGGACTACCTGATTGCCACCCGGTTGACATTCGAGACCTCCGAAGCCGTCCGCATGGCCGAACCCCGATACCCCCAGGCCATTAGCCAGACTTTCGAATTCGCCCCGGGGCAGCCCCTGGACGTCTACGAGGGCCGGGTCATCATTGCCGCCGCGGGAGAAGTTGTCCAAATCGAAAATGCCCGGTCGATTCCGGTGCGCGGCAAGGTGACGGTCCAGGCCTGCAGCCACAATCAATGCCTGGCTCCGGTCAACCTTCCCTTCTCCATCTCCCTCAAGGTCCTTGAAGCGGGCGTCGCTCCCAACCCGATCCACCCGGAACTGTTTCAAGCTCCGCGCGCCACCTCCATGGCCTCAGGCTCGGAATCGGCTCCGCCGGGCGCGCTTCAGGAATTCGCCGGCGCCCGGCGAGAGGACACGCTGTCTGAAACCATTGCGCGCCAGGGACTGCTGGTGACCCTGGGGCTGGTGTTTCTGGCGGGACTGGCCCTCAACACCACCCCCTGCGTCTACCCCATCATTCCCATCACCATCGGGTTCTTCAGCAACCAGACCGAGGGACGGCTGAGCCGCACCTTTCTGATGGCGGCCACCTACGTGCTGGGCATGGCGGTCACCTATTCCGCTTTGGGGGTGGCGGCATCCCTGACCCAGGGAATCTTCGGGGCGGCGCTCCAACACCCCCTGGTGCTGCTGGGCCTGGCAGGTCTCATGGTGGCCATGGCGCTCTCCATGTTCGGGCTCTATGAATTTCGCCTGCCGGTCAGCTTCAATCGACTCGTCCCCCAGAGTTCCCAGGGGAACCTGGGAGCGCTGATGATGGGGCTCACCATGGGTATTGTGGCGGCGCCCTGCATCGGTCCGTTCGTGATCGGATTGCTGGTCCACGTCAGCAACAGGGGAGAACCGGCCTACGGATTTTTCATGTTCTTCGTCCTGGCTCTGGGTCTGGGGCTTCCCTACCTGGTTCTGGGAACCTTCTCAGGAGCTCTCAAGAAGCTCCCCCGCTCCGGACAATGGATGGAGACCGTGCGACGCTTCTTCGGCCTGGTTCTGCTGGGAATGGCTCTCTACTTTCTCAACCCGCTGATGGGCCGCTACGGCGCCTGGGCGCTGGTGGTGTTGCTGGCGGCTTCGGCAGCCTACTTGATTCTGGTGGAGGCCCGGCGCGCCGCTACCCGGGTCTTTGCCGGGCTGCTGGTCTGTCTGGGAGCGGGGCTGGGGGTGGCGGCAGTGTGGCTTGTTCCGGGTGAACCCAGGGAGGGAATTGTTTGGGCAACCTATTCGGAAGAGGCGTTGGCCCAAGCCCGCCAACAGGGAAAGTCGGTGATGATCGACGCCTACGCCGACTGGTGCCTGCCCTGCAAGGAACTGGACACCTTTACTTTCACCGACCCCGCGGTCAGAAGCGCCGCCGAGGGACTGGTCAGGCTCAAGCTCGACCTGACCCTGATCGAATCGGGCTCGGAAGCCGAGCGCGCCCGGGGGCGCTTCGGCATCCTGGGAGTACCGACGATTCTCTTCCTGGACTCCGCGGGCCGGGAGCGCACCGACCTGCGCCTGGAGGGATTTGAACCGCCGGACCGCTTTCTGACCCGGATTCAACGGATCGAGGCCTCCTCCAATTCCGGCCGGGAAAGCCTTTCCTTCCTCCGAGGCGGACCGGAACCTTGCCCGCATTTCTCACCAGGGGGCGTGATCATGGCGCAGGCATTTTCCCCTCAGCGCGTGCTCGGGAGCGAAGAGCGTAGCGGTCACTACGGTCGAGCGA
>JAPVWS010000185.1 GCA_027493295.1 Candidatus Versatilivorator vitaminiformans
ATCCCAACGCATTCGTGAGCGACGTGGTGGGCAACAACGCCTTCTCCAAGTACCATGCCCTCCAAGCCGAGATCCGGCGGCGCTTGCGCTCGGGACTAACGGGCCAGTTCAACTATACCTGGGGGAAGGTGCTGACCAATTTCTCCGGCAGCCAGTCCAACTTCCGGGGGCTCTTCGACAACGCCCAGCCGGAGCTGGAGATCCTGCGTCCCGGCTTCGACATCACCCACACCTTCAACGGCAACTGGGTGTGGGAGATGCCCTTCGGCGCCGGACGCCGATGGATGAACAGCGGCGGCATCCTGGACACAATTGCCGGCGGCTGGGACCTCAGCGGATTCTTCAGGATGCGGTCGGGAGAGGTGGTCAGCATCATCTCCCAAAGAGGAACCATCAATCGCGGCGGTTCCCGTGCGCTGACCAATACCGTGAACCTGGAGGGGATCGACATCAAGGCTCTCCAGACCAAGACCGGAGCCCACCGCCACCCGGACGGCCGGGTGACCCTGTTCGACTCGAGCCTCATATCCGAGGGCGGCTTCGGCAATCCCAACGTTTTCAAGAATCCGGCCCTCCTGCAGGCGGGAAGTTTGGCCATGTCTCCTGTCAGCGGCCCCTGGTTCACCACGCTGGACGTGGGCCTGCGCAAGAGCATTGCGCTGCCCTTCACGGAAGAGTCGCGGCTGCAGCTTCGGGTGGACGCCTTCAACGTGCTCAATCACACCAACTTCAACGTGACCAGCACGTCGGGGATCAGTGGCCTGGGGGTTGTCAACATCCACAACCCCAATACCACCGACTTCGGCCTGATCAGCTCGGCCTTCTCGGCCCGCACCCTCCAGGTGGGTTTGAAGGTGGAGTTCTAGTCGGCGCCCGCGAGGAGGCATAAAGAATCACGAATGCACACCAATCGATGGATCGACGAATTGTTCTGGTGTCCATTCGTGGTTCGTCGTTATCGACGAACAGTCGTTTTTCCCGGAACGATCCGCGGGGCAGGGTGGAAGTTCAGTTAAACACGTACTTGCCCGGGGCCGTCCGAAGTCCACGCAGTCTTACGGTCGGTTGACCGAGGCGCAACCCCCTGGAACGCATTGCCTCTCCGAGAGTGGGTTAACGACCGGCAGATCCTTCCAGCCTGATTGTTTTCAGGAAACAACTCGCATAGAATACGCGCCGTTATGGACACCGCACCCGGCCAACCCTGGCACAAGAAGCTGCACTGGCGGATCGCGATTGCGATGCTGCTGGGCATCGTTGCCGGTCTGATCGGGGGGGAGCCCCTGGCCGACAAGGTCGGCTGGCTGGGCGACCTCTTCATCCGTCTGCTGAAGATGATCATCGTGCCCCTGGTGCTGACCTCGATCATTACGGGCGTGGCTTCGGTCGGGGCAGGGGCCGGCTTGAAGCGTCTGTTCGGGAAAACCCTGGGTTACTACGTGATGACCAGCCTGGCCGCCTGCCTGGTGGGCCTGGTGATGGTGAACACCATCCGTCCTGGAGTCGGCGCAGACCTGGTGGATGCCGAGACAAAGAAGATGCCCGATCTCACTGTCATCCAGTCTCCCGTGGACCTGATCCTGGACATCGTGCCCGAGAACATCGTTTCGGCAGCGGCAAAGCCCAATATGCTCTCGATCATCTTCTTCTCGATCGTAGTGGGCATCAGCATCAGCAGCCTCCGGGAGCGTTACCGTGAGCCCTTGCTGAAATTCTTCGAGGCCGGCTTCGAAGCCATGATGCGCTTGACCGGTGGAATCATTCGCATCGTGGCTCCTCTGGGAGTGTTCGGTCTGATCGTGCGTCTGGTAGGCACCACGGGCCTGGGGGCCTTCAAGGCTTTGGGGCTTTATGCCCTGATGCTGGTCTGCGGCCTGACGATACACCTGTTCCTCACCCTGCCGCTGGTTCTGCGCTTCCTTGGCGGGATCAATCCGATCGTGCATTTCCGGAACATGGTCGAGCCGATCGTGATGGCCTTTTCCACCAGTTCGTCGGGCGCCACCTTGCCCGTCACCATCAATGCCGTAGAGAACAAGGTCGGCGTGTCCAATCGAGTCAGTTCCTTCGTGCTGCCGATGGGTGCCACCGTCAACATGGACGGCACGGCTCTCTACGAGTGCGCAGGGGTGCTCTTTATCGCTCAGGCGATGGGGGTTTCTCTGGGCCTGGAACAGCAGTTGCTGGTGGTGTTCACGGCGCTGCTGGCCTCCATTGGAGCGGCGGCCGTGCCCTCCGCCGGGCTGGTCGTGATCTTCATCGTGCTGGAGGCCGTCAACCTGAGAGGACCGCAGGTGGAGCTGATCGTGGGAGCCATGCTGGCGGTGGACCGTCCCCTGGACATGTACCGCACCGTGGTCAACGTCTTCAGCGATTCCTGCGGCGCCGCCATCATCGCACGCTCCGAAGGCGAGACCGGAGTGGATGAAGCGGTTGCGCCTGCGTCCTGAACGGGGCTACCGATCCGGGTCCGCAGTCGGCGCCGTTCCTGAGATGGTCCTGGAAAAACGTGGCGGTCCCGGGTGAGTTCATGTAAAGTCATTGGTTTAGCGGTAATTCTGACGTTCCTTGAAGACTAGCGAGGCGCTATGCAGAAAGGCAATAGCTCTGGAATGGAATCCCGGTCCTTGTCGTCGAAGCCCGAACCGTTGAACCCCGGGCCGCCTGTCCAATCGTCTCCCGCGATTCCGGCTGCAGCAAGATCCGCCCGTGGAAGCGCCGGAAGAACCGCGGCCATCGGAAAATCGCTGGTGCTTACCGGAACCCTTGCCGGCCAGGAAGATGTCTTTATTGACGGTACCGTGGAAGGGACCATCGAGTTGCCGGAAAGCGACCTGACCATCGGTCCCAATGGAAACGTGAAAGCCAACATCAAGGCCAGGAAGATCACGGTGTTCGGGCGAGTTACCGGGAAAATGTTTCCCTCGGAGAGGATCGAGCTTCTCAAGACCGCCACAGTTAGAGGTACTGTAAAGACACCCCGAATTGTGGTTGAGGAGGGAGCGGTCATTCAGGGAAAGATCGAGTCCCTCGGACAAGAGATGAACTTCCCGGCGGCCAAGAAAACCAAACCCCTGATCATTCGACAGGAAAGCCGCGGTTGAACCCCGAAGGTGGCGTCAAATGAGGACAGCCAACATAGGAGAATCCCTCAGATTCGAGGGCACTCTGAGTGGACTCGAAGACATAGTTGTCGACGGGGAAGTGAAGGGAACCATCCGGCTTCCGGAATACAGCTTGACCGTTGGCCCCAACGGAAGAATCAATGCCGACATCGAAGCCAGGAACGTGACCGTCCTCGGTCACGTCACGGGGAATATCGTTTGCCTGGAACGCATGAGGCTTTGCGATACCGGCTCGATCGATGGCGACGTGAGGGCGCCGCGCATTCTCATTGAGGATGGAGCCGTCGTCCGTGGCAGAATCGATGTAGCCAAAACTCCACCGCCGTCCGAAGCCTTGCCGCAGTCCAAGTCTGCTTCTCTTTCAACACCAGCCGTGCACTCCCCTGATTCCTGAGGATCCTGCCGGAGCCTTCCGCCATTTCCCACCTGTGGCGGTTGAGATTTTCAAGATCGGCATGGAGTCACCCAATCCCCGCCCCGCCTGTAAGGTTGGACCATCGACCACGTCTCGCAGGTAGCAGTAAGACCTACCAAAGCCCTACAATTTCTACTTCTACCGAGAGCAGCACAAGCCGCGCTGGCCTATGGATCCGGATATGATCCCGGGGACGAAATGAGCTCACCTGGATTCCGGAAAATTAATTGAATAGCTCTGGATGAGACTGCCTTGCCCAGGTCCATCCGTTCTGGGCAAACAAGGCGGCGTGGTCCGGCGACTATGGATATGGTTTGCCCATACTGTTCAATATTGCTAGTATGGTTTTCATGAAGACGACGATTGATATCCATGACGAGTTGCTGGCACGCGCTAAACAGCACGCTAGAAAAAAGGGGTGTTCGTTGCGTTCCGTGGTGGAGGAGGGTCTCCGTCAACTGCTCTCCCTGCCTGAATCACGGAACCGGTACCGGTTGCCGGATCTGAGCACCGGGAATCCGGAGGCTGACGACCCGCTGGAGGCCTATTCGTGGCAGGACCTGCGTGGAATGATTTACGGAGAGCCGGAGAGACATTGATTGCGGTCGATACGAACTTGCTTGTCTACGCCCATCGCAGGGAGTCAAGATTGCATGAGGCGGCTCGTGAGGTCTTGCGGGAGTTGGCTGAAGGAGACAGGGTTTGGGCAATCCCCTGGCCTTGTTGTTACGAGTTTCTGAGCGTCGTGACGAATCACCGAATATGGAGGCAGGCAGCCACTCCGCCGCAACTTGCCTGGCAGCAACTCGAAGCCTGGACGGCATCGCCAGGCAATCGGCTTCTCGGTGAGACAGGCGATTTTTTGGAGATCCTGGGTGTCCTGGTTCAGCGGTCGCGAGTGCGGGGAGCCATCGTGCACGACGCTCGGATTGCGGCGATCTGTCTCGCCCACGGCGTTGAATTCCTGCTTACCCGAGACCGAGACTTTTCCTTGTTTCCCGAACTCAACCGGAGGGACCCGTTCCATGACCAGCGTCCGGCTCCCTAATTTCAGCGTTTGAGTGAGAGTACCTCGGCCCGCCGCTTCACAAGCCGCTCCGACCTGGCTTTTTCAAACTTGGCTTCTATTCCCCCAAGTTTATCTTGGTGTCACTTCGCCGTTCTTGGTGTCCCTTCGTGGATTCCTCTGTTTTCTTTCCTGTCCTATCCTTTCCGCCCTCGCCACCAGCGCTGTGGTGGCGAGTTCAAGATCAGAAGAATCGCATGGTATAGGTAAACCGCACGCCCCGGCCAATCTCCGGAGCCAGGTCCTTGATGAATGAGGAATGGTTGCGGTAGAGCCGGTCGCTCAGGTTGAAGACCTTGAACGAGAACTGATGGGCCAGGTGCTGCTGCGCGAAGGTGTAGGAGGCTTTCAGGTTCATCACGGCGTATCCCGGTGTGCGGGTCTCTCCGGTAAAGGTCTGGTGCTGCTGAGCGGCCACAATCAGTTCCGGCGCCACCCGGAATCCCTGGTGGTTGAAGTCGAACCCGAGCTTGCCTCGAAGCGGAGGAATCCTCGGCAGCGGTGTGCCCAGGTCGGTCTCCTGGGCATCCACGTAGTCCATGCCGAGGTTGAGCCAGAGCTTGGGATTCAGGTTGATGTCGAGGTTGGCCTCCGTTCCCAGGAAGCGGGCATTGAGCTGGGTGAATTCGATCACCGGCAACCCACCTGCTACTGTCCCGGGCGCAAACGGAAAGATGAAGTTGTCGAAGTTGTAGTAGAAGAGGTTGAATTCTCCTCTCAGATTCCGACTGTTGTGGCGCAGGGACATTTCGATGCCGTCGCCCGTTTCGGCGCGAAGGGTCGGGTCGCCGATCTCGAAGGACAGCGTCCCCGCGTGGGGGCCGTAATTGTAGAGTTCCTCCAGGGAGGGAGCCCGGAAGGAGTGGGAGTAGTTGACGACCAGCGATCCTCCACTCCAGGTGTCGACCTGCAGGCCGGCTGACGCCGATGCTCCGGTCAAGGTGCGATTGACGGCCTCGGGGATTTCGTCGCCTTCTTCGGCCTCGTGTTCATGCTCGTGCTCGTCATGGCCGTCCTCCTCCTGTGCATTACCTCCCCCTAGGTCGACAAGATTTGGTCGGTAGCGCTGGGTCTCCACTCGGCCGCCAAACTGGAACCTGGCGGTCTCGAAGTCCAATTCCTCCAGGGCAAAAAGAGCGAAACCGGTCTGATCGATGGGGGGTGACAGTGCTTCCTCCCCGACTGCCGAGTATTCTCGATCCAGCCCCCAGAAGCCGAAGCGACCGCTCAACGGTCCAACCTTTTTCTGCTCGAAGACTCCCCGGTAGACGAATTCCTGCTGGTCGAACGTTGTGCCGACATGCTGGTCGCCGTTCTCGAAGAACTCGATCTCCTTGTGATTCCAGTCGGTCAAGCTCAACTTCAGAACGAATTCGTCAACGGCCTTCCCCAGATCTCGCAATCCCCCGGTAAAGCGGAAATTCCGACGGCGTGAGTCGAGAAGGATGCGTTCAATCTCCTGCTCGCCGTGTCCGTGCCCGTCGTCTTCTTCCTCGTCGTGGTCTTCATCCTCGTCGTGGTCGTGGTCTTCTTCCTCGTCGTGGTCCTCATCCTCGTCGTGGTCGTGATCCTCGTCCTCGTCGTGATCCTCATCCTCGTCGTGGTCGTGGTCTTCGTCCTCTTCGTCG